>CAYFNP010000322.1:0-2097 GCA_964344425.1 uncultured Bifidobacterium sp.
CCGTGCGACAACACGACGCGCAGCCCACCGTCCTCGGTCGATGTTGGGCCGTCGACTTTCCAGCCGGCTTTGACCATGTCGCTGAAGTCGAGATCACCCGCGAGTCGCGGAACTTGTTGGACGATGTCCTTGTCGGCGACAACGTCGACGACGAGTTGACCCGAACCGTCACGATCGACCGCGATCGAAACCGTGGTGTCGACGCGGCAGGCGGAAAGCGAGACGATGCACGCGACGGCCGCGAGAAGTGCGGCGAATCGACGTGGAAGTCGGATCACTCGGGCGTGCTGGGGTTGCCGTCGCCGGCGCCCGCAAGTTCAACTGCGGACGGCGGTTGGAATCCCTCGACCGACCGGAAGCAGAAGCGCTGCGAACCGGGCTTGTCGGGGTCGTCCTCGGTATCGACGACAATGATCGTGCCCGCGACGAACTCCTTGTACAGGATCTTCTCGGAGAGCGCGTCCTCGACGAACCGCTGGATGGCGCGACGCAACGGACGTGCACCGAGTTGCGGGTCGTAGCCGCGCTCGGCGAGCAGTTCCTTCGCGGACTGCGTGAGCTCGAGACCAAGGCCCTGACCTTCGAGTTGCGAGGCGAGGCGCTTGGTCATGAGATCGACCATTTGCATGACCTCTTCCTTGGCGAGTTCGTGGAAGACGATGATCTCGTCGATGCGGTTCAGGAACTCGGGACGGAAGTGCTGCTTGAGCGCGTCGTTGACTTTTTCCTTCATGCGCTCGTACGACACCGCTTCGTCGGCCTTGGTGAAGCCGACGTTGGCCTTGCGCAGGTCCTGCGTGCCGAGGTTCGAGGTCATGATGAGGACGGTGTTGCGGAAGTCGACGGTGCGACCCTGACTGTCGGTGAGGCGACCTTCTTCGAGGATTTGCAGCAACGTGTTGAACACGTCGGGGTGCGCCTTTTCGATTTCGTCGAACAGCACGACGCTGAACGGACGACGACGCACCGCCTCGGTGAGCTGGCCACCCTCTTCGTAGCCGACGTAGCCGGGAGGTGAACCGACGAGGCGGCTGACCGTGTGCTTTTCCATGTACTCGGACATGTCGAGTGCGATGAGGGCATCGTCGTCGCCGAAGAGGAATTCGGCGAGGGTCTTTGCGAGTTCGGTCTTGCCGACGCCGGTGGGCCCGAGGAAGATGAACGAACCGCTGGGGCGCTTGGGATCCTTGAGACCCGCACGGGTGCGGCGGATGCTCTGCGAGACGGCCTTGATGGCGTTTTCCTGGCCGATGATGCGCTTGTGGAGCTCGGCCTCCATGTTGAGGAGCTTGGCGGTCTCTTCTTCGGTGAGCTTGTAGACGGGGATACCGGTCCACAAGCTGAGAACCTCGGCAATGGCCTCTTCGTTGACTTCGTCGAAGAGATCGACGCCTTGGGCCTTGACCTCGGCCTCTTTGTGGGCGCGCTCTTCGAGAAGCGAGCGCTCTTGGTCGCGCAGACGGCCCGCCTCTTCGAAACGCTGTTCCTCGACGGCCTTCTTTTTCGCTTCTTGAACGTCGGCGATCTTGTTCTCGAGTTCTTTCAGGTCGGGTGGTGTCTGCATGCGCTTGATACGCAGGCGACTGCCGGCCTCGTCGATGAGGTCGATGGCCTTGTCGGGCAGGTGACGATCGCTGATGTAGCGGTCGGCGAGATTTGCCGCGGCGACCAGAGCCTGGTCGGTGATCGTGACGCGGTGGTGCGACTCGTACTTGTCGCGGATGCCCTTCAGAATTTCGATTGTGTGGGCGAGCGTGGGCTCGTCAACCTTGACCGGCTGGAAGCGACGCTCGAGCGCTGCGTCCTTTTCGAGATGCTTGCGGTACTCGTCGAGAGTCGTTGCACCGATGGTCTGCAACTCACCGCGCGCAAGCATCGGCTTGAGAATTGATGCGGCGTCGATTGCACCTTCGGCTGCGCCGGCACCGACGAGCGTGTGAATCTCGTCGATGAAGAGGATGATGTCGCCGCGGGTCTTGATTTCTTTCAACACCTTTTTCAGGCGCTCTTCGAAGTCACCGCGGTAGCGGCTGCCGGCGACGAGTGCGCCGAGGTCGAGCGTGTAGAGCTGCTTGTTCTTCAGCGTCTCGGGAATGT
>CAYFNP010000323.1:0-2083 GCA_964344425.1 uncultured Bifidobacterium sp.
TGGAGCCGCCTCATCGAACTGCAGATGGAAGGTTCGGTCGGCTGATGCCGATGAAGGCCGAGTGCAAGCACTACGAAACGCGCACCTACGCGAACGGTGACGCGGTGCGCAAGTGCACGCTCGATCTCGCACCCGACGCGCCATGGCGTTGTCCCGACAACTGCGGAAAGTACGAGCGTCGTCTCGCTGACGCGGCGTGGGTGCACGGCTCAGCCCTCGCCCCGCGCACGCCCGAGGAACCGCCGGGTCTCGACGACGGCTCGGCCGCTGCGGTGCTCGATGCCGCGGAAGACATCGTCAACGCGGCGGGCCTTGAGCTGCTCGACGAATTCGACAAGCAGAACTCGCGCCGGCGCTGGTGGCGCCTGCGGCGCAAGAAGTAACCGAAAAGGACCCCCCGAACATGACCCCCCCGGCAGTATTCGACGGCATCTCGATGCCCACGGTCGACGAAGAGATCTGGCGCTACAGCCGCATCGGCGAACTCGACATCAAGAAGTACGCACCCGGCCGCGTCACCACGACGATCGATGGTGAGTCCGCCGCCGTTTCGTCCGGCACGTTCGCCGATTGTGGCGGAGCAATGCCCATCGCAGTCGATGCGTTCGCCGAGATCAGCGCAATCCTCGCCACCGGTGGCGATGCCGATGTCACGGTTGTCCGCGTTCCGCGCGGCAAGACCATCGCCCAACCCATCGTCATCACCCGCACGGTCGATGCTTCGGGTGTGCTCGCTGCGCCACGGCTCGTCATCGACGCCGCAGAAGACAGCGAGGTCACGGTCATCGAACGGTTCGTCGGCGCCGACGGCCTCGACTCGCTCGTCGTTCCCGTCGTCGAGATGATCGCGGCCCAGGCCGCGCGCATCACGTACATGGCTCTGAACGAACTGGGTGATGCCACGTGGAAGATCGCACACCAGCAGTCGCTTGGCCAGCGCGACTCCACCACCCGCATCTACACGGTTGCACTTGGCGGTGACTACGCGCGCGTGCGCACCGAGGCACGTCTCGTCGGCACGGGTGCCTCGACCCAACAGGTCGCGCTGTACTTCGCCGACGGCAACCAGATGCACGACTTCCGCACACTGCAAACGCACGTTGCACCGCGCACCAACAGCGACATGCTGTTCAAGGGCGCCGTTGCCGACACCTCGAAGAGCGTCTACACGGGGCTCATCCGCATCGAAAAGGAAGCCCACGGCTCGCAGGCCTTCCAGACCAACCGCAACCTCACCTTGTCCGAGGGTGCATGGGCCGAAAGCGTTCCCAACCTCGAGATCGAAACGAACGACGTGAAGTGCAGCCACGCCAGCACCGTCGGCCCGATCGACGACGACCAGCGGTTCTACCTCGAGTCGCGCGGCATCAGGCCCGAAGTCGCCGAGCGTCTCGTCGTTCTCGGCTTCTTCAACGAGGTCATCGAGCGCATGCCGAACGTTCCCGTCGTTGCCGAACTGCGCCGCAAGGTTGCCGACAAGTTGGGGAGCGCGAAGTGAGCACGAAGATCGGCACGGTCGCCGATTTCGCCGACGGCGCCGCAACGAAGGTGAATGTCAACGGCGTCAACGTCGCTGTTGTGCGCATCGGCGACAGCTTCTGGGCCATCAACGACACCTGTAGTCACGGCAACGTCTCGTTGTCCGAGGGCGAAGTTCACGCCGACACGAAGGAACTCGAATGCTGGAAGCACGGCAGCGCGTTCAGCCTCGAGAACGGATGCCCCAACACGCTTCCCGCGACCATTCCCGTCGCCGTCTACACGGTCACCGTCACCGGTGACGACGTCTTCATCGAGAACGGAACCAAATGAGCACCCTCACCATCTCCAACCTGCAGGCGGGCATTCCCGGCAAGCAGATCCTGAACGGCATCGACCTGACGGTGAAGTCCGGCGAGGTGCACGCGATCATGGGCCCGAACGGTGCTGGTAAGTCAACGATGTCGGGCGTCATCATGGGCAAGCCCGGTTACGACGTGCTCGCCGGTTCCGTTGCGATCGACGGAGACGAGCTGCTCGGCAAGGCCGCGTGGGAACGCGCGCTCGCCGGCCTGCACCTTGTCATGCAGTATCCGACCGAGGT
>CAYFNP010000324.1:0-2070 GCA_964344425.1 uncultured Bifidobacterium sp.
GGGAAGGTCGAGGCCGTGTCGGACGTGTCGTTCGACCTCGAGGCTGGTCAGACCCTGGGCTTGGTCGGGGAGAGCGGTTGTGGCAAGTCGACGACCGGTCGCACCATCCTGCAGTTGTTACAGGCGACATCCGGCTCGGTGAAGTTCGATGGAAGGGAATTGACGTCTCTCTCGACCAGCGAGATGCGCCCACTGCGGCGTGAAATGCAGATCGTGTTCCAGGATCCCTATGCGTCTCTGAACCCGCGCATGCAGATCAGCCAAATCATCGCCGAACCACTTCGCACGCACGGCCTTGCCGTCGGGCGCGAAGCGGCACGTGTGGGCGAGTTGTTGGAGATGGTCGGCCTGAACCCCGAACACGGCAACCGCTATCCCCACGAGTTCTCCGGTGGTCAACGTCAGCGCATCGGCATCGCCCGCGCCCTGGCAGTTGAACCCAAACTGTTGGTACTCGACGAGCCGGTCTCCGCGCTCGACGTCAGCGTTCAGGCGGGAGTGATCAACCTTCTTGAGGACCTGCAGAAACAACTCAGCCTTGCGTACCTGTTCATCGCGCACGACCTGTCGGTTGTGCGGCACATCGCGGACAAGGTGGCCGTGATGTATCTGGGAAAAATCGTCGAGGTCGGACCCGTCGACGAGATCTTCGAACGCATGAGACATCCGTACACGAAGGCCCTGTTGTCCGCCGTTCCGCTTTTCGATCCCCGCAAGGAAAAGGCGAGAACCCGCATCACGCTCGCGGGCGACGTGCCGTCGCCGGTCAATCCACCGAGCGGCTGTCGCTTCCGTACGCGGTGCTGGAAGGCCACCGAACTCTGTGCAAACACGGCCCCACTGTTGGGTCCCGAGGGTGGCCCCCATGCCGTCGCCTGTCATTTCCCCGAAGGGTGACAGTAGGCTTTCGCACCGTGCACGATTTGATCACCATCATCACCGTCGTTCTCAACGTGGCTTCCATGTTCGCGATGATCGTCGGCGTTCTCCTGCACAGTGGTCGGGGTGGCGGTTTGTCCGACATGTTCGGTGGCGGAGGTGGAGCTGCGCTCGGGTCGGCTGCGGCCGAGCGCAACCTGAACCGCATCACAACGGTGTTCGCGCTGGTGTGGATCGTCACGGTGATCGCCCTCGCGATGCTTCTCTCCAGCTGAGGCCGTCGGTTGGCGGTTGTCCGCCCTGCAGTTAGTCTTTGTGTTCCTCGTCGAAGTGGCGGAATAGGCAGACGCACCAGCTTGAGGGGCTGGCGCCCGCAAGGGCGTGGGGGTTCAAGTCCCCCCTTCGACACCACGTTTGTTCCCGGGCGGCGTCCGACTGTCGGGTCCACGGTTTCCTAGAGTGGGTCCATGGAAATCACGATCCGTCAAAATCCGTCGTTCTCCGTTGGGCGTATCCAATTGGCCGGCGGTGAGGCCGTCCAGGTCGAATCCGGCGCGATGATGGCCATGTCGAGTGGCGTGAACCTCGCGGCCAAGGCCGAGGGCGGCGTGATGAAGTCGCTCAAGCGCGCTGCGCTGGGCGGCGAGAGCCTCTTTGTCTCCACCTACACGGCCCCGGCGTCGGGGGGCTTCGTTGACGTGGCTGCACGACTGCCCGGCGACATGACCGTGCAGAACGTCTCTGCCGCAATGCCGCTGTTCATCTCGCGGGGAAGTTGGTTGGCGAACGAGAAGTCCGTCACGATCGACACCCAGTGGGGCGGTTTCAAGAACATGTTCGGATCCGAGGGCGGTTTCATCCTCCGAGCCGAAGGTCAAGGACTCGTCGTTTTCGCTTGCTACGGCGGTCTCGAGGAATGGAATCTCGCCGCTGGTGAATCGGTGACGGTCGATTCGGGCCACATGGTTGCCTACGAGTCCACCGTGACGATGGGAATCCGCAAGGCGACCGGCGGCATCGTGCAGATGTTCAAGAGCGGCGAAGGTCTCGTGCTCGACTTCACCGGGCCGGGCCGCGTGTGGACACAGACGCGCAACCCTCAAGAGCTGATCGGCTGGATTTCGTCGTTGCTGCCGTCGGGTCAGCCCGGAGCGGGCGGCGTCCTTGGCGGTCTGCTCGGACGCAACTAGG
>CAYFNP010000325.1:0-2057 GCA_964344425.1 uncultured Bifidobacterium sp.
ACCCTCGATGTTGCAGAGCAGTTCGTACATGCCCGGCTCGAGGCTCAGTTTCAGCATTCCGGTCTCGTTCACTTCCCATTCGGGAATCTCGTCGATGACCTCGATGCCCTCGAGCTCCTCGTCGAAACGGTTGTTGTCACCGAGGGGGATCTTCCCCGGCTCGAAGGTGGTTTTTGTGACCAGGAACTCGTGGGCGATGGACCCGTAGTTGGTGATCGAGAAGCGGACGTCACCAGCGATGGCCTTGCCGGCGCTTACGTCAACGTGCCATTCGGCGACACTGCCGGTGATCTTGTTCGAAACAACGTCCTTCGGCGCACCGCCGCGGTCGTCCATCTCGGTGTCGGCCGCATCCTCGGCGCATCCGCCGGTGATTGCCGCGATAGCGAATACGACGACTCCGAAGAGCCTGCGACTTCCCTTCATGTCTCCCCCCTCCGGCTGACACGAAACCTGCATAGTTCTTACCCCAAATCGACGGGGTCTTTGCACACGGTCGGTAGTCAGAGGGGCATCTTGGCAGTGAAGCGGGTGCCGTCGGGGTCGACCGCCCAGGCCGCTGCCTCGCCCCACGTGTCGCCGAAAACAAGTTCGCCAATCGGCGCGCGACGAACGGGGCCGTGACCGCCCGCAGGCTTGCCGAGGGTAATTGTGGCCGCGATCTGGGCGTGATCTGGCAGGCCGAGAAGCTCCGTCAGTTCGGTCTCGACCGGCGCATGGAAGGCCGTCAGCGCACCGCCGTATCCAAGACCACGGGCGGCGAGAAGCAGGTTCTGGCACGCGGGATAGATCGACGCACCCTCGATGTGGACCTTGCCGCGGTAGCGAAGGTTGATCGCCAACACGAGCACGGGCACATCGGCAAAGGTGTCGACGTAGTGCTGCATCGTGGCCGCCATGCGGGCCTTGGGCGAGTCGGGTCGCTGCCCACTGCCCTGGTCGTAGCCCTCGTTCGTGCGCTTGCCTCCCCAGATTTCGCGTGCGCCGCGCGCGACGAGGGCCTTCACTTCCCGCGATCTCGCCGAATCGGTGAAAACCATGAAGCGGAACGGCTGGCGGTTCGAACCACTCGGCGCGCGCGTGGCCGCGAACAGGATGTCGCGAAGAACGTCGTCCGGAACGGGCTCGGGCCGGTAGCGACGGATTGCGCGCGTGGTGCGGATTCCTTCGAGCAGTTCGACGCGTTCGCTGTCAGACAAACTGCATCACCCCGTCGTCGATCGGATCCTTGCGGAACATCTTCTTGTCGCGCGAATAGTTCTGCGGGTTGATCCACGGTTCGCGGTCACCCTGACGGGGGAACAGGTGCATGACGCGCTCCATGTAGCCCGGGCTGAAATCTTCGATCCAGCGACGCTCGGGCATCGAAGCCTCATCGGGGCGAAGTGTCGGCCGACAGATGCGTGTGCGTGAATCGCGCATGTGGTTGAGGAGCCTGCACACGTACTCGGCGGTGAGGTCGGCACGCAACGTCCACGACGCGTTGACGTACCCGAAGGTCGACACCATGTTCGGGATGCCCGAATACGCGAGACCCTTGTAGGTCCACGTACGCGAGAAGTCGACCGGCTCGCCGTCGACCGCGAAGTCCATCTCGCCGAGGGTGACCAACTCGAGACCCGTCGCGGTGACGATGATGTCGGCGTCGAGATGTTCCCCCGACACGAGGTCGATGCCGGATTCGGTCCAGCCGAGGATCTTGTCGGTGACGACATCGACCTTGCCCGCCTTGATGCCGCGGAAGAAGTCGCTGTTCGGAACGAGGCACAAGCGCTGGTCCCACGGGTTGTACGGGGGCGTGAAGTGTTTGTCGATGTCGTAACCCTCGGGAAGCTCCTTGCGAATCTCCTCGAGCAGGAAGGCGCGCACCTTTTCGGGGTTGGTGCGCGTACGCCGATACGCAACCTGCTGGAAGGTCGTGTTGCGTTTGCGGGTGATCGCGTACGCGACGCGGTCGGGAAGGATGCGCCGCAGTCGATTCGCGAACTTGTCGGCGTCGGGCCGCGACACCATCCACGTGGGCGTGCGTTGCAACATCGTGACGTGCGCGGCCTTCG
>CAYFNP010000326.1:0-2049 GCA_964344425.1 uncultured Bifidobacterium sp.
AATGTGGCGCACATCCAGTGCGCAAACATCGGGCTCTTGTTGTTTTCCACATCAATCGGGCCATTGGCCCGCAACACGGAGGACAACATGACAACGGAAAACACCCAACCCACCCACGACGTCGATCCCGCCCAGCTGCGGTTCGTCCTCTTCCCCGAGGACGTGGTGATCACCGAGCGTGTGGCCAAGTTCCTGCACGTGATCATCGGTGACGACGAGTACGCGCACTTCCGCTACGACGTTGCGTTGAACGTGCTGCGTCACTGGACGGTCGGCGACATCGACTGCTACATCGAGTTGCCGGCGGGCGTGACCTTCCGCGACCAGTCGGCGGTGCACATCGGCATCCTGTGGGAGGAACTGAACCTTGCGCTGGTCGACGACTGGGTGCGCGAAGACAACAACCTGCCCGAACACGAACTCGAGCCCTTCGTCGACATCGTCGCGCGCTCGGGCGTCCTTGATGCGACACCCCTCTCGTAAAGTCAGCGGTAGATGAAGGACATCATCGAAGCAATGTTCGCGGTGGCTGACTGGTTCGTGATGGAAGGCGCCGAACTTCGGTACTCCGAAGACGTCGACCCTTACGAATCCGGCCCGCGACAGTCGTACCTCCACGAAGCACGGTTCGACGACCTGCAGGTGTTCATCGGCGAACCGGTGACCATGTGCGGGCGCGACCCGGTGGCCGAGGTGGCAGTGACACTTCGGACGGGAATCCCCCTGCCGGTCGACGTCGTCGATCAGTCGGTCGAACCCCTGCGGGCCTCGGCGCCCGCGGGGGTCGCGGTCGAGGTGATCGAAGGATGCGAACCCGACGCCGGCACAACCGTGTGGGCGGTCGCATTCCTCGACAAAACCGACATGGACGACGGCTCGTACGCGACCACGATGTCCAATCTCCTTGGCTTCGCCCGGTCCCGCCAAGCGCAGGCCATCTGAGCGCGGGATCGGGCGAACGAACCACACTGTTGGGCGTATGGTGAAGGCATGACCAAACGTCTTCGTCTTGCTGTTTCGGCTGCCTGCGCCATCGGTTTCGGCTTGGCGCCACTGGTTGCCACCGACGCCCACGCCGCCGCACCGGCCGCGGCCAAGAAGTTCTCATCGTGCACGACGTTGCTCAAGGTCTACAAGTACGGCGTTGCTTCGACGAAGAAGGCCAAGGGCAAGACCAAGGCAACCGTAAGTGCCACGGTCTACAAGACCAACAAGAAACTCGACGCCGATGGTGACGGCATTGCGTGCGACGCCGGCGACCTGAAGTCCGACTCGTCATCGTCGTCGGGTGCGAGCGCAAAAATCGTCACCAAGACCTACAAGGGCTCCGGCGACGAAACGTTGAAACTTGCGATTCCCGCGGGTGGTGTTGCGATCGCCAAGATCGACTTCGACGGTGAAGACGGTGTGATGATCTCGACTCTCGACGCCGACGAGAACGTCATCGACATGCCCGTGTCGTCCGACGGTGCGTATTCGGGAACGATTCTGCTCACGCGCGGCGAGGATCCCGAAGAGCCGTTGGACATCGCGATGCTCGACATCGTCGGTGAAGGCGACTGGACGATCAAGGTGTCCGCGGCCTCGACCGCGCCGCTCTTCGACGGCGACGCGAGTGGTTCGACCGATGCGGTGTTCCGCTACAAGGGCGAACCCATCGACCTTGCCGTCACCCACGACGGCGAGGACTCGTTCAGCGTCGCGGTCTACGACAAGGACGGAATTCTGATCGAGCGCACCGTCGACGAGTACGGCGAAATCGACGACGTGTACCCGATGGAGACCGGTGCCTACATCGTCGTTCGGGCGACTGCCGACTGGACCATCGCCGAGGACTGACGACGTCGAAGCGCATCGCCGCTCCGCGACGCCTGTTTTGCAAGACTCGAAGTGTGATCCAGCTTCGCGTCGTCATCGCCGATGGCGAGAGTGGTGCATCGGTCGACACCCTGGCCGCCGAGGTCACGACGACGACTTCGACCGTTCCAGGTGACGTGACAAGCACGACCGTCGGCGCCGCGACGGCCGGGCGCACTGCCAATTCGGGTG
>CAYFNP010000327.1:0-2046 GCA_964344425.1 uncultured Bifidobacterium sp.
CGCCGTTCCGTCAGGCCGAGTTCGACATCATGTACGGCAAGGGCATCAGCCGCGAGGGTGCACTTCTCGACCTGGCGGTCGAGTTGGGCATCGCCAAGAAGTCGGGTGCCTGGTTCACCTACGAGGGCGAACAACTGGGTCAGGGTCGCGAGAACGCGAAGGTCTTCCTCACCGAGAACCCGGAGATCATGATGGAGATCTCCGAGAAGATCCGCACGCAGGCGGGTCTGAACGGCGAGGCCGGCTTCACCGCCGAAGACGAACAGCCGATCGAACTCGACTGATCCCTCTCAACTTCTCCCTGCGGCACGCCACTGTCCGCCGGTAGACCGCACGGCCCGGGTCACGCGACCCGGGCCGTGTCATTTCACCCCATCGACACCACGCCTGCATGCGGGTGCGTCGGTAGCCTCGAATCCATGGTCGGCAAGTACGTCGTGCGCACCCACGGGTGTCAGATGAACGAGCACGACTCCGAGCGCATCGCCGGCCTGCTCGAGGCCGACGGCTTCCAGCGCGCCGACGGTGACGACGACGCCGACGTCATCGTTGTCAACACGTGTTGCATCCGCGAGAACGCCGACATGCGCCTGTACGGCCAACTCGGCTGGTTGAAGACGTGGAAGGCCGAGGCCCCGGGCCGCCAAATTGTGGTGTCGGGTTGTCTGTCGCAAAAGGACAAGGACATCGTTCTTCAGAAGGCCGGTTGGGTCGATGTCGTCATGGGCACGCACAACGTGCACCGTGCGGCCGAACTGTTGCGTCGCTCGCGCGACGAAGGTCCCATCGTCGAGATTTTCGACGAGGCGGTCATCGACGACCACGCCATGTTCCCGAGCGCGCTGCCCGCACGACGTGAAACCACCTACAACGCGTGGGTCACCATTCAGATTGGCTGCGACAACTCGTGTGCATTTTGCATCGTTCCCGCCGTTCGTGGTCGCGAGATTTCCCGGCCCTTTGCCGAGGTCGTCGACGAGGTGACCACCCTTGCGGGCCAAGGTGTCACCGAGGTGACCCTGCTCGGCCAGAACGTGAACTCGTACGGGCGTGACTTGGCGCTCGAATCCCGTCGGGCGGGCGAAGACGTGCGACTGGCGCCGATGTTCGCCGATCTGTTGCGGGCCGTTGGCTCGGTGCCGGGAATTCGCCGCGTACGTTTCACGAGTCCTCACCCCAAGGACATGCGGGCCGAGACGTTCGCCGCGATGGCCGGGACCGAAGCCGTGTGCGAACACTTGCATTATCCGTTGCAGTCGGGCAGTGACGCGGTGCTGGCTGCGATGCACCGCGGCTACACCGCCGAGCGGTATCTCGAACGCCTGGCCGAAGCCCGCCGCACGGTCGACGACCTTGCCGTCACCAGCGACATCATCGTTGGTTTCCCCGGCGAGACCGAGGCCGATTTCCAGCGCACCATGGAGGTTGCAGCCGAGGCGTGCTTCGATTCGGCATACGAATTCGAGTTCTCACCGCGGCCCGGTACCGAGGCGAACGACATGGTTGACCGATTCGTCGATCCACGAGTCGTGAACGAACGCTTCGAACGACTGCGTGTGGTTCTCGAGCACAGTGCGGGCATCAAGCACGAGGCGCGAGTCGGGCGAACCGAGGAAGTCATTGTCGAGGGTGTGAGCAAACGCAACGAGGGTGTCCTGACCGGACGCACGCGGCAGAACAAGTTGGTTCACTTCCCGGCCGAACAACAACTGCGCGTCGGCACCTACGCAACCGTTCTTGTCACTTCGGCGGCGCGTCATTTCCTTCGCGGTGAAATGCGCGAGGTACTCGCGGTGCCGACCCACAAGGTGCGACTGTCGGTCGCGTCGGTCTGATGCGACCACCCGACGCGCCACGTCGCGTCGTCCTGGTCGGTCCCACGGCGTCGGGCAAGTCGTCCGTTGCAATGCACGTCGCGCGCGCTTTGGGCGACGTCGACATCGTTGCCGTGGACGCCATGCAGGTGTACGTGGGCATGGACATCGGCACGGCCAAGCCCACGGCCGACGATCGTTCCGCCGTCACCCACCATTGCCTCGACCTCGT
>CAYFNP010000328.1:0-2045 GCA_964344425.1 uncultured Bifidobacterium sp.
TTGCTCTGCCAACTGAGCTACCCCCGAAGGGCATCGCGCAGGCTATCAGCGGGGCCCGCGGATTCAGTCGTCGAGGAAGGCCCGCAGCCGTGCCGAGTTGTGCGGGTGGCGCAATCGCGCGAGGGTCTTCTGCTCGATCTGGCGGATGCGCTCGCGCGTGACACCGAACTCGGCGGCGACTTCGTCGAGCGTGCGGGGACGTCCGTCGATGATGCCGAAGCGCATCGTGAGAATTTCACGGTCCCTTTCGGGAAGCGAGTCGAGTTCGGACTTGACTGACTCGATGAGTGCCCGCTTCTCGGCGACGAGCATCGGCGATTCGGCGTTTGCGTCGGCGATGATGTCGCCGTACGCGCCACCGTCGCCATCGTCACCGAGAGGCGTGTCGAGGCTGATTGTTCCGATGGCGTACTGCATGAGTTCGAGGACCTTGTCGACCTCGAGGTCGCAACGCTGGGCGACTTCTTCGGGGCTGGGGTCGCGTTCGAGTTCCGACATGAGGTCGCGCTCGGCACGCTGCACCCGGTTGACGAGTTCCATCATGTGCGTGGGTATGCGAATGTTGCGACCCTGATCGGCCATTGCCCGCGTCATCGCCTGGCGGATCCACCACGTTGCATACGTGGAGAACTTGAAGCCCTTTTCGTAGTCGTACTTGTCGGCCGCACGCATGAGACCGATGTTGCCCTCTTGCACCAGGTCGGCGAGTTGCAATTCCTTGCCGTCGTAGCGGCGCGCAATCGACACGACGAGGCGAAGGTTGGCCTTGACCATTTGGTCCTTGGCGTCGGCACCGGCCTGGGCGGCGCGCCGCAGTGCGCCGCGCTCGGCGGGGGGCACCTTCCCGGCCTTCAACTTCTCGGCAGCGACCTGGCCGTCCTTGATGAGTTTGCCGAGACGACGTTCGTCGTCGGCGGTGAGGAGATCGTGCTGGCCGATCTCGTTCAGGTACATGCGCATGGCATCGGACCCACGTTCGGCTACCGCCACGGCACTCCCCCCATGGCCCAACAATAGAACGAATCGCGGGACCCGAATTGCACGTGTATCTAGTCGTCGACGGCAACGCCGCCGAGCCACGCGAGCAACCGCCCCACTGCGTCGTCGGCGCTTTCCGGATTCTCGAGCAACTCGAGGTCGAGGCGTGCCTCGCGATCGGCGCGCAGGACGTCGGGGTCGACCACACCGCGACGCGAGCCGAGTCGGCGCCGTACTGCTGCCGCGAGCAGGTTCATCGCCTCGGCGCGACCGTTCGCATCGATGTCGACGACCGCCGCCCGCTCGAGGATCTCGCGCGCTTCGGGGTCAGCGGCTTCGATGGCGGCGCCGGCGGCCCCGGATGCTTCGGCGACAGCAATGAAGGCCCGACGCATCACGTCGGTCGGAAACAGGTCCTCGACCAACCACGGGGCGATCGAGTCCCAGTCCTGCAACAGGATCGCAATCGCTGCGAACTCTGCGTTCTCGCGCGTTTCGCCCGCGACGGGGTTCACGACGTCGAAACGCGGGTTGCGCTGGCGGCGCTCGACGCGCGCCACGACGTCGGCGACCGGAAGACCCGTGTGCATTGCGACCTGACCCGCGTAGATCTTGCGGACGTTGACATCGGGATGCTCGTTCACGACGACGACCGCGCGTTCGGCGGTGCGGGCGCGGTCCTCGGGAGTTCGCGTGGAGCCCGCATCGAGAACTCTCTGCACGCGGAATCCGAGAAACGGCTGGGCGTCATCGATGGCCCGGCGCAAGGCCTCGGGGTCGGACAGCGACATCTCTCCCGGGTCCTTGCCCTTCGGGAAAAGCGCCACGCTGACGCTGACCTCGTACTTCGCCTCCCACTCGTAGAAGCGTTCGGCCGCACCCTGCCCCGCCGCATCGGCATCGAACGCGAGGACAACTCGGTTGGCGAACCGCTTGAGGATGCGCACGTGTTCCTCGGTCAACGCCGTGCCGCAGGTTGCCACCGCGCGCGGAACACCGGCGCGGTGGAAGCCGATGACGTCGGTGTAGCCCTCGCAGATAATGACCTGGTCGTCCTTCACGATGTC
>CAYFNP010000329.1:0-2015 GCA_964344425.1 uncultured Bifidobacterium sp.
ACCCTCGCGGAGTCGACAACGCCGGTCGTCGAGCCCGGGGTCACCACCACCACGCTGCCCGGGGAAACGACGACAACCTCGACGACATCCACCACGACCACGACGTCGACCACCACGACGACATCCACAACAACGACGACGCTGCCGAAACCCACCACGACGACGATCAAGGGTTTCACCCCGTTCTCGACGACCCTTCCGCCCCGTCCGGGCGGAAGTGGTTCGCAGATCACCATTCCCGAGTCGGGTGGTCTCGTTCCTCGCGAAACCGGAGCACTCGAGGGTCGTGGCATCGGCCGCACCCCCGTCATCAGGTTCATCCAGGCTTCGGAACGTCTCGGCGCATTGTGCGACGGAGTGCCGGTGGTGACGGCGGGTGGTTCGCAGAGCCTCGCGCCGCCGGACCTGGTCGTTGGCACCGTGGCGCGCATCGTCAACCGAAAAGGTTCGGCAGGACCGCTGCTCGAAGTCGACCTGGCAGCGAACCTCGAGAGCCTGAACTTCGTGCGCGTGTTGCTGTACCAACCGGCGACGGAGATCCCGCAGTGAAGAGACTCTTTGTGATCATCGAGTCGCCCGTGACGCGGGGATTCTTGCTCGGCCTTGTCGTATTGAGTCTGCAGACCACGTTGTTCAACACACTGCGTCCCTTCGGTGTGGTGCTTCAGGTGATGTTGTTGCTGTCGTGCGTCAGCGGTGTCGTTGCCGGCAGTGAAACCGGTGCGATCGCTGGTTTCGCATTCGGAATGATGTACGACATGGTGCTGACGGCACCGCTCGGGCTGTCGGCTCTCGTATTCGGTTTCGCGGGGTATGCGGCGGGTGGAGTGAACACGTTCGTTCACGAGGCGCGGTGGTGGGCGAGAATTCTTTCGGTCTCGATCGTCTCGGCAGCCGCGGTGTTTCTCTATCCCGCTGCAAGTCTCGTTGTCGGTGTCGAGGGGCTTCTGGGCCCGCGCGTCATCACCGTCGCGCTCACGTGTTCCGTGTTCAATGCAATCTTCACGCTTCCCGCCGCGAAATTGGCGAAGTGGGCACTGGTGAAGCCTGTTCGACACGCCGTGTGGGCAGAATAGGACGATGCCGGCGACGATTTCGGGAAAGCGACGCGGGGTGCTCGGCGGCCTTGCCGTTGTGCTGCTGTGCATCATTGTCACCCGAACATGGTTCCTGCAGGTCGTCGACGCATCGGGTCTCGAAACGCGCGTCGCCGAGGTGCGTTCGCGCACGGTTCTGTTGTTGCCCGAACGCGGGCGAATCTTCGATGCCGACGGTCGGGTGCTGGCCGACAACGAACGTGTTCTGGTGGCCACCATCGACCGTGCCGCCGTGCGCAAGGCGGCCGATCGCGCGGAGTTGTTCCTGCGACTGTCCGGACCACTCCAGACCCCGGTGACGGAACTCGAACGCCGGTACTTGAGCAAGATGTACGACCCGTTGCAGCCGGTGCCGCTGAAAGAGGGGATCTCCGAGCAGACGGCGCTGTTCCTGCGCGAGCGTTCCGAGGATTATCCGGGCGTCGACGTCGAAGAGGGCTGGCGTCGCGAGTATCCGTATGCACCGATCGCTGCGCACGTCGTCGGGTTCATGGGCGCGATCCTCGAACGTCAGTTGCCGTACTACAAGTCGCTCAAGTACTCACCGAACGAACGCGTCGGCCAGTACGGCGTCGAGCAGACCTACGAGAGCTATCTGCGCGGAAAGCCCGGCTACGTGCGTTACGAAGTGAACGCGCTGGGTCAGATTCTGCGCGAACTCGAACGGGTCGAGCCGGTTCCGGGCAACGACATCCAGCTGTCGGTCGACCTCGACTACCAGCAGTTCGTCGAACAGGCGTTGGAAACGATGCTTTCCCTGCGCCGTCAGGCCGATGCGGGAACGGTGAAACTGGAAAACGGCGACCCTGACCCGCAGTACCCCGAGGTGAACTTCTACAAAGCGCCCGCCGGATCGGCCCTGCTCATGAACAACGAAACGGGCGAGATCGTTGCGATGGCGAGCTATCCGAACTTCGA
>CAYFNP010000330.1:0-2010 GCA_964344425.1 uncultured Bifidobacterium sp.
GGTTTCGGCCAGGACGGGCCATACGCACAGAAGGCCGGCTTCGCATCGATTGCCGAAGCGATGAGCGGACTCTCGGCCATCAGCGGTGAGCCCGACCGCGGTCCGCTGTTGCCGCCCATTGCGCTGACCGACGAGGTCACGGGCATCGTCGCGGCGTTTGCCACGATGGTCGCGCTGCACTCGGGCGTTGGACAGGTGGTCGATGTGTCCCTGCTCGAGAGCATCTTCCAGATGATGGGGCCATTGCCGGCGGTCTACGCACTGACGGGCGAACAACAACATCGCCTCGGGTCGGGTATCCCCTACACCGTTCCGCGCGGAACGTATCGCTGCAGCGACGACAAGTGGGTGGGCATCTCGACGTCCAGCGACTCGGTGGCCGCGCGTGTGATGGGAATCCTCGGCGTCGCCGACGACCCACGTTTTGCGACCTTCACCTCGCGCGTCGAGCACCGCACTGAAATCAATTCTCTTCTCACCACGTGGTGTGCACAACGCACCCAAGCCGAAGTGATCCGCGTGTTCGAAGAAGCCGATGCAGCGGTCGGCCCCGTCTACGACATGGCCGACATCTCACGCGACCCGCACTTTGCTGCGCGTAGGATGATCGAACAACTGGAAGGCACGCCCATGCAGGGTCTTGTGGCGCGACTTTCGGGAACACCGGGTGCACTCCGCTGGCAGGGGAAGTCGAAAGACGCCGACGGCAACGACATCCGCCAAAACGGCTGGGGGTAAACATGGCAATCTCGCGCGGCGCGAAGACACTCGCGCTCACCTCGATGGGCATCGCACTGGTGTCGCTCGACGTCACCATCCTGAACGTCGCCTTCGGCTCGTTGTTGCGCGAATTCGGCACCGACTCGCGGCGTGAACTCACGTGGCTGTTCTCGGGTTACAACATCGCCTACGCCGCGACGCTGCTCACCGCGGGCCGGCTCGCCGACGCATACGGACGCAAGAAGGCGTTCCTGCGCGGCCTCGTCATCTTCGCCATCGGCTCGGCGCTCTGCGGTTTCGCCCAGAACCCCGAGATGCTGATCGGCTCGCGCATCATTCAGGCGATCGGCGGCGCGATCCTCTCGCCCGCATCGCTTGCGCTCGTCCTTCCCGAGTTTCCTGTCGAACGACGCAGTGCCGCGATCGGCATCTGGGGTGCTGTCGGCGGCCTGTCGGCTGCGATGGGTCCGGTCATCGGTGGTTGGCTGATCGACATCGCCAACTGGCGCGCGGTGTTCTTCGTCAACGTTCCGGTCTGTCTGATCACCGTTGCGATCGGGGTGAAGTTCCTGAAAGAGAGCCTCGACGAGACCGCCCACAAGCACGTCGACATTCCCGGCGCGTTGCTCGCGGTTGTCAGCGTCGGCCTGCTCGCCCTCGCCATTGTGCAGAGCGACGAGTGGGGGTGGGCGACACCCACCACGATTGCCATCCTCGCGGGGTCGGCGCTCGCCACCGCGGCGTTCGTCGCCACCTGCCGGCGAAGTACGGTCCCCGTGCTCGACCTGCGCCTGCTCAAACTCCCGTTCGTCACCGCGTCAACCGTCGCGGGTCTCGTGTTCTCGGCCGGCTTCTACGCGATGATCTTCGTCAACACGCAGTGGTTGCAGGCCGTGTGGGGCTACGGCGTGTTGAAGTCGGGCTGGGCCACCGTGCCCGGGCCGTTCATGGCCGCAGTCGTCGCTGCACCGGCGGGTCGCGCGGCACACCGCTTCGGTCACGGCAAGGTGATCGGGCTCGGTTGTCTGATCTTCGCCACGTCGATGCTGTTCATGAACGTGTTGATGGTGCGCGAGCCGTCGTTCTGGACCCACTTCTTCCCGTTCAACGTCATCAGTGGCATCGGCATCGGGCTCAGCATCTCGACGTTTTCCAGCGCGGCGACCGCGTACCTTCCACACACCCGCTTCGCGATGGGTTCCGCACTATCGAACACTGCGCGCCAGGTCGGCGCAGCACTCGGTCTCGCTATCGTCGGTTCACTGCTCACCGCGGCGGTCAAGAGCAAGG
>CAYFNP010000331.1:0-2003 GCA_964344425.1 uncultured Bifidobacterium sp.
GCACTTGCAACAAGAAGATTCACCGTCTCCACGGGGAGACCTGTCGAGGCCATCGATACGTAAGCGACCAATTTCGGAAAGACCGACTTCGTCCCGTCGGCGTGCATCGTGCACATCGAGCCGTTGTTGCCCTGACTCATCGCCATGAGCATCGGAAAGGCCTCGGATCCCCTGACTTCACCGACGATCACTCGGTCCGGGTCCATGCGAAGCGCCATCTTGGTGAGATCGGCCATCGTGATGGCACCACGACCTTCGATGTTCGCCGGCCGAGCCTGCAGTGCGTCGTGGTCCGGGTGTCGATCCGCGAACCTTTCGATTCCGAGTTCGTAGGCATCCTCGATCGTCACGATTCGCTCGACCGGAGGAACCTCGTTCAAAAGCGCCCGCAACAACGTCGTCTTCCCCGACCCCGTTCCCCCGGCGATCACGATGTTCCGTCTCGCACGAACAGCCGCGGCCAGAAAATCTCGAATCTCTTCGCTGAACATGCCGCGTGTCATCAATTCATCAAGGGACGAGATGTCGAACCGGTGTCGTCGGATAATCAAACTTGGATGTTGTGAAATCGCCATCGCGGCAAAGAGCCGCGACCCATCAGGCAACTGCAGATTGAGTTCGGGATTTGCGGCATCGAACCGCTGCTCAAGCCGAACGAAACGTGTCGCAACCCGTCGGATGAGCTCGACCAATTCATCGTCGGAATCGACGATCGGCTCCACACACGTTCGGGTTCCGTTTCGCCACTTCACCCAGACGGGTGCGGCTCCCCTGACGTGGATGTCCGAGACCTCTGGTTCTTCGAGCAGACGCTGTAACCGTCCGAGTCCGAGAATCCCGACGACGACCGCTTCTGCGATTCTGTCGAAGTCGACCTCGTCAAGTTCGAACGCAACGGCTCCTTCCTCGGGTCCTCGGCGACGTTCGATTGCAACGACGGATCGGGCGATGACCATTTCCTCGTCGATCGTCGGTGCCGGGATGCCAAGCTGCTGGCGGCTCACCCTCTCATTCGCCAGCTCGCCTCTGATTCTCTGTGCGAGCAGGTCGGACAACCGAGCCTCTGCATCACCGCGTGACGGGAGTAGCGATACATAAGGATTCGTCGTCAAGGTCATCGCGCAACCACCGGATCGTTCGGGGTCATCGCCAACTTGATGCGTTGTGCCGACGCGGCCTTTGCGAGAAAGTCACGCGCCACCCTCAATGAAACGATGTAATCCGCCGTTGTCTCGGACGGCGTGGCGACCGACCAGACGACGGCCGTTCCTTGGTACTCCTCCGGTGCCGCTTCGGTCGAGAGTGACGGGTCGGGAACCATCGCGATGCGTACGTTGTCGCCGATTCCAATCCCTTCAGGCACGTCGCCCAACTCGATTCGCAGCGCGACGATTTCTTCGTCTGGCCCGAGCACGGGTGTCGCAGCAAGCGCCCCAGCGGGAATCGGTGCGCCGACTCTGAGGTCGTTGAGAGCCACGCGGCCGACCAAGTTCGAGGCGTCTTTCGGCATCACATAGCCATCGACAAAGCGCGCTTCGGCCTTGACAACGATCAACTTGTCAGCGGTAACGGCCTCACCTCGAGCCAGTGGTGCACCCAGGCCGACAACTTCGATGACTGCTTCCCCCTTGGAGGCGAGCGTGACTGCTGCTAGTGAGCCACCCAGAACAAGGCTGAGCCCGAGAGCCATTTCTGGGACGCGAATTTTGCGCGTCGAGGTCGACGGGCGTTCCTTTCGACTGCCGGCGCGAGTGGCGCGCCCAAGCGTGCGTCGCTTTCCCGATTCCCGTTCGTCTCCCAAGAGGTCGCGGGACAACGCGCTGCGGCGTTCGGAGAGGGTGTCCCTCGACCCCTCAGGAGAAGTCATCTCAAACCGTTCGTTCACGGCCGATTCCTTCCACTGAGTGTGTCGTTGTGTTGCACACCCCCTATGTGTGGTTCAGGGAGTAGAGCACGGCAATGGCTCATTTTCAATGCACCCCTGCGATCCGCCCCTAGCCTTT
>CAYFNP010000332.1:0-2002 GCA_964344425.1 uncultured Bifidobacterium sp.
CCGACCTCGTGGCATTCATGTCGCGCAACCCGGTCGTCGCGCTGGTTGTCGAAGGGCCCGAGGACACATGGGAGATCGTCCGCACGATGATGGGCGCAACCAACCCGCGCACCGCCGCACCGGGCACCATTCGTGGTGACCTCGGCACAATCTTCACCGAGAACCTCGTGCACGGCAGCGACTCTGCGGCGTCGGCGGCGCGAGAGATCGCCATCTTCTTCCCGTCTCTGTAGGGTCGAACGTAGAAGAACGCTCGCGCGCGGATCGGGGAGAGGAGGTCGTACATGGCTGGTGGCAACCCGCTCGGTCTTGGTCGTGACATTGCAATCGACCTCGGTACGGCGAACACTCTCGTGTACGTGCGCGGTCAGGGCGTCGTACTGAACGAGCCCTCAATCGTTGCCGTCGACATGCGCGACGGCAAGCCCGTCGCGGTCGGTTGGGAAGCAAAGCGCATGGTCGGTCGTACGCCGAACCACATCAAGTCGGTTCGACCGCTGAAAGACGGTGTCATCGCCGACTTCGAAGTCTGCGAGAAGATGCTGCGCTACTTCATCCAACAGGTGCACGCCAGCCGTTGGAGCAAGCCCCGCATGGTCATCTGCGTGCCGTCGGGCATCACCGGTGTCGAGCAGCGCGCGGTGCAGGATGCGGCCGAATATGCGGGTGCGCGCAAGCCGGTCCACATCATCGAAGAACCCATGGCCGCGGCGATCGGGGCCGGCATCGCGGTGCACGAGCCGGCCGGAAACATGATCGTCGACATCGGAGGCGGAACCACCGAGGTCGCCGTTATCTCCCTCGGCGGCATCGTTGTGGCGCAGTCCGTTCGCGTGGCGGGCGACGAAATCTCCCAGGCCATCGGGGACTACGTGAAGAAAGAGTTCGGACTCGACATCGGTGAGAACACCGCGGAAGAGATCAAGATCCAAATGGGTTCGGCGTGGCGTCTCGAAGAAGAATTCACGGCCGACATCGGCGGGCGGGATTCATTGACCGGGCTGCCGCGCCAGATTGAACTCACCACCGAGCACGTTCGCGAGGCGATCGAAGAACCGATCACGGCCATCATCGACGCGCTCAAGTCAACGCTCGATCGCACGCCGCCCGAACTTGCGGCCGACATCATGGAAAACGGAATCGTGCTGTCGGGCGGCGGCGCCCTGCTTGCCGGACTGACCCAGCGCGTCACCCATGAAACCGGCATGCGTTCCTTCGTCGCGCCCGATCCGCTCTATGCGGTCGTGCTCGGTTCCGGCCAGGCCCTCGAGAACATCGAAGCGATGCGCGGACTGCTGACGCAGACGGGTATCGACTGAAGGGTCGACCCGGTTGTACTCGTTCACCCGACGACGGATGATCGTCGTTCTGTTGTTGACGTCGATCCTGCTCGTCACGTTGGACATGCGTGACAGTGGATTCGTCAGCGGAGTACGCGACACGTTCGGCACCATCTTCCGACCGGTCGAGAGGCTGACCAACGTCGTCACCAAGCCGGTGTCGAACGCATGGCGCGGCGTGCTCGACTATGGCGACCTTCGCAAGGAGAACCTCGCGCTGAAGGACCTGTTGGTGAAGCAGGAAGGTTCGGCGATCGCGGCTGCGGCCAGCGTGCGCGAAGCACAGGAGCTTCTCGCTCTCAATGGTCTGCCAACGCTCGCCGGCATCGACAGTGTCACGGCGCAGATCGTCGGTCAGTCGCCGTCGAACTTTTCACAGACGTTCGAATTGAACCGTGGCAAGTCGAGCGGCATCCGAGTGGGAATGACCGTGACCAACGGTGCCGGCCTGGTGGGGAAGATCACCGACGCAACCCTCGAACGTTCGGTCGTCATGCTGGTGACCGACCCTGAATACGCAATCGCAGTCAAGGTGGGCAACTGCCCGACTTCAGCCACGACGACCACGGTTCCCGACAGCACAACAACGACAGCTGCCGCAACGACAACCCTCGCGGAGTCGACAACGCCGGTCGTCGAGCCCGGGGTCACCACCACCACGC
>CAYFNP010000333.1:0-1978 GCA_964344425.1 uncultured Bifidobacterium sp.
GTGACGAGCGTCTTCCAATCAGCAACAGCTGCATCCCAGTCGGCACCCTTCGGCGCGTTGTCGCGGCCCTTCAGGTAGTCGAAGGTGGTCTGGTCTGGGGCGATGAGACCGGCGCGGGCACCGGCCTCGATGCTCATGTTGCACACGGTCATGCGACCCTCCATCGACAGTGCACGGATTGCCGAGCCGCTGTATTCGATGACGTGGCCGATGCCGCCACCCGTGCCGATTTCACCGATGATGGCGAGAACGATGTCCTTGGCGGTCACTCCGGCCGGAGCGGTTCCCTCGACCGACACGCGCATCCACTTCGGACGCGACTGGGGAAGGGTCTGTGTCGCCAAAACGTGTTCGACCTCGGACGTACCGATGCCGAAGGCCAGTGCGCCGAACGCGCCGTGCGTGGCCGTGTGGCTGTCGCCGCACACCACGGTCATGCCCGGCATCGTGCGGCCCTGTTCGGGAGCGATGACGTGCACGATGCCCTGGTCCTTGTGACCCATCGGGAACACCGTGACGCCGAAGTGGGCCGCGTTCTCGTCGAGCACCTCCAACTGACGCTTCGAGATCGGGTCGGCAACGGGAAGGTGAATGTCGGCCGTCGGCACGTTGTGGTCGGCGGTGGCGATGGTCAGGTCGGGGCGGCGCACCTTGCGGCCCGACATGCGCAAGCCCTCGAAGGCCTGCGGGCTCGTCACCTCGTGGACGAGGTGGAGGTCGATGTACAGAAGATCCGGCTCGCCTTCGCCGCGGTGGACGACGTGGCGCTCCCACACCTTCTCGGGCAGTGTCATCGGCTTGTTCATCGGAACTCCGTTCGAATGCGAATTGACTATCTCAATATGTGGGATATAGTTCCCAACTAATGGAAAGCGTATCTGGGGTCGGCGTCCTCGACAAGTCCGTCGTCGTTCTGAATGCCCTCGCGGCGAGCGACGAGGGCATGACGCTCGGCGATCTGCAGGACCGCACGGGTCTGCCACGCGCTACTGCTCACCGCCTCGCCGCCGCATTGGAACAGCACGGCTTCGTCCGCCGCGATGCGGACGGTCGTTTCGTTCTTGGTCTCGCCCTCGGAACCCTCGCCGCTGCAGCACAGCGACAGTTCCCGCTGGCAACGCGCGCACGGCCGCTTCTCGAACGCCTCGTCGACGCAACCGGGGAAAGTGTGCAGCTCTACGTGCGCGATGGCGACAACCGCCGCTGCGTCGTGTCGCTGCAGTCACCACATGGTCTGCGCTGGATCATCGCCGAGGGTGAGGTGTATCCGCTGGGTCGCGGTAGCGCGGGCCACGTCCTTGCCGGTCGCGTGGTCAACAAGGGCGGGTGGATCGAGAGCGTGGCCGAACGCGAAGCCGGCGTCGCCAGCGTCAGCGCCCCCGTGCGCATCGATGGCGTCGTCGTTGCCGCCGTCAGCGTGTCCGGTCCGATCGAGCGGCTGACCAAATCGCCCGGCCGCAAGTTCGGTTCCGCGGTAACGAAAACGGCCGCAGGGATCGAGTCCCTGCGGCCGTTCTGAACCCGAAGGTTTCGTCGTTTACGGAATCAGTGCAATGACCACGCGACGGTTCTTCGCCTGATCGGCTTCGGTCTTGCCGGTGCTGGCCGGGTCGAGAGCACCCACACCACTGATTGCGAACGGCCCCTTGGCGCCGATCGACTTCAACGCGACCATTGTCGCGTTCGCACGATCGCGTGAGATCGCCTGGTTCGCCGCGCTGTTCCCGTTCAGGGTTCCCGAGTGACCGATCAACAGCACAGAACCCGCCGCCGAGATCTGCGACTTGAGGGTCTTCAGTCGTGCCAACGCCTTGGCATCGAGTGTCGACGACATCGCCTCGAAATAGATCGGAGCAAGCGTCACAATCGCGTTGCCGACCTTGACTTCGCTGATGTCATCGGCGACGACCGTGGTCTTCAACACGCGCAGCACCGCGCGGGTCTTGGCGTTGACCACCTGGGCGATGCACTTGCCTTC
>CAYFNP010000334.1:0-1976 GCA_964344425.1 uncultured Bifidobacterium sp.
CGTCAGGACTGGCGCGACCTCACCTATCTGCACTGGCGCTTCGACCCGAGCATCGTGCAGGGCTTGTTGCCGAAGGGGTTGGAAGTCGACACGTTCGACGGTTCGGCCTGGGTCGGGTTGATTCCTTTTTCGATGCGTCGCATCGGCCTGCCGCACGGCCCCGCGGTTCCGTATTTCGGTTCGTTCGCCGAAGTGAACGTGCGCACCTACGTGCGCGCGCACGACAAGCCGGGAGTCTGGTTCTTTTCGCTCGACGTCGATCGCTTGATCCCCGCCGTCGTGGCGCGCACCACCTACCGACTTCCGTACTGCTGGGGCGACACGTCGCACGTTCGGCTCGGCAACCGCACCGAGACGGTGATCCGCCGGCGCTGGCCCGACCGCGTTGACGAATCGACGATCATCATCGAAGCGGGTGGACCGCGCGTTGCCGACGAACTCGACAACTTTCTCAGCGCGCGCTGGGGCCTTTACTCGTCGACGCGCAAGGGCCTGCGATACGCACCGGTCGACCATGAACCGTGGCCGTTGCGCGATGCCCGGCTGATTCGCCTCGACGACCATCTGGTTGCGGCCGCCGGCCTACCCACACCCGTCGGAGAACCGCACGTGATGTTCTCCGACGGTGTGCACGTACGCATCGGCCTGCCGCACGCGGTGCGGTGAGCGCTGTCAGCGCGCTGTCACACCGTCGATGAACTGACGCATCGTTGCGTTACCGCGGGGTGAGCCGGGAAGGTTGACGATCGACGACGGGTCGCTCGCCAGAAGTCCGACGATTGTTTCGGTGACGATCCGTGAACCAACCGGGCCGAGTCGCATCGGTGCACGTTGGGTTCCGACGACTGTGCCGTTGACCACGCGGAAGGCGGTGTTGACCGCTTCCGAGAGAACGTAAGTCCACAGCGGCGAGCGTCCGGCGAGGCTGGGCGCGACGTCGGAAATGCCCTTGGCGTCGGCCGCGTCACCCGTGGCCTTTCCGATCAACAGTTGACCATCACCGAGTGGCCGCACACCGATCGCCTTCGCAACGTCCTGGCCGGTCGGCAGTCCGATCTGTACGGCGCGCAGGAGATTCCGTTGCGCGAGGTTCGCCGGACCTTCCGAGGAAACCGGCAGCGGGAGCAGACTGAGCGAGTTCGTGAGCGAGGCGTCGAACTTGTAGCCGGCCTGCGCGCGAGTGTCACCAAGGCCCTTTCCGAAGAAGTAACTCCAGTCGATACCGAAGTTGGTCGGTGACGGGCTGAATCCGACGAGGTCGATCCCCGGCGTGCCGAACGTTCCGGTGAAGACAGGCAAACGGTCGACGGTGTCGTTGATGCGGTAGAGGCCGCGCACTTGGGAGTGTCCGAAGCGGTAGGCAGCGACGGAGAATTCCACAGGCATCTGTTGGCATGCGCTGTAGAAGCGCAGGTTCGGCGTGATACGTCCGCCGCGGGTTCTCACCACGTCGTTGAAGGTTTGACCGTCGACGATGCGGGGCAAGTAATCGAACAGGACGAGCTGTTGATACTGCTGGACGACACGACGTCGTGCCTCGTTGAATACCTGGGTGTTCGTGAGGCGAGGTCTTTCGCGACGAACTGCATCGACCATTTGGTTGTGGAAGCGGATGAACAGCGCATGGATGCCGGCGACGATGCGGTTCTCGTCGTTGCGCGGGTCGCCGATCAGCGCCTGACCTTTCGCGTCGCGCGGCAGGTCGCGGGCCTTGCCGTCGTTGCTGCCGGTCAGCGCCGCACCCTCGAGAAGGTGAATCTTGTCGGTCTGATAGAGCGTCGGCGATCCGGTCGGGCCCGCCCCGTACAGCGAATCGAGGTCGAGTTGCGGAGTGCGACCGTTCACCAGCGCCGACGGTGGTGTCGGTGTGGTGAGGTCGTTGCCCCGGTCGTCGAACGTGATGTCGTGGTCGATGAACTGACCGAAGTACGTGTAGCCGGCGGTCAGGGTCGGGTTGTCCTCGGCATCGATCTGAC
>CAYFNP010000335.1:0-1961 GCA_964344425.1 uncultured Bifidobacterium sp.
GCGGTCTTCGAGTCGCCCTACAACAACTTCTGACCCGCGTTTGTCGGCGCGGTGTCGCGCCTTTGTAGGCTCGCGCACATGGGAAACCCGTGGTTCGAGACCGTCGCCGTTGCGCAACGTCGTGCGGAGAAGCGCCTGCCGAAGTCGGTGTACGGCGCCATCATCGGCGGTTCGGAAAAGGGTCTCACGTTCAACGACAACCTCAACGCCTTCGACGAACTCGGCTTCGCGCCGCACATCGCGGGCCTGCATGCGTCGCGCGATCAGTCGGTGACGGTGATGGGCCAACAAGTGTCGATGCCGGTCATCATTTCGCCGACCGGTGTCCAGGCGGTGCACCCCGACGGTGAAGTCGCCGTCGCACGAGCCGCGGCAAACCGCGGAGTCGCAATGGGCCTCAGTTCGTTCGCCAGCAAATCGGTCGAAGAGGTCACCGCGGTCAACAGTCAGGTGCTCTTCCAGATGTACTGGTCGGGCGGCCGCGACACCATGGTGCAGCGTCTCGAGCGCGCCAAGGCAGCGGGCGCCAAGGGCATCATCCTCACTCTCGACTGGACCTTCTCGAACGGTCGCGACTGGGGCAGCCCGTGGATTCCCGAGAAGGTCGGCCTGAAGGAAATGATCAAGCTCGCGCCGCAGGGTCTGTCGCGTCCGCGCTGGTTGTGGATGTATGCAAAGACGCTGGGTCTGCCCGACCTCACCACACCGAACATGGCGCCGCCGGGGGAGAAGGCGCCCACGTTCTTCGGCGCCTACTTCGAGTGGATGCAAAGCCCGCCGCCCAGTTGGGATGACATCGCGTGGCTCAGGTCGCAGTGGGATGGACCGTTCATGGTCAAGGGCGTGTGCCGAGTCGACGATGCCAAACGTGTCGTCGACGCGGGTGCAACCGCGCTGTCTGTGTCGAACCACGGCGGCAACAACCTCGACGGAACGCCTGCCCCGGTGCGCGCGCTGCCGGCAGTCGCCGACGCGGTGGGTCATCAGATCGAGGTCGTGCTCGACGGCGGTGTGCGTCGCGGAAGCGACGTGGTCAAGTGCCTCGCTCTCGGTGCAAAAGCGGTCATGATCGGCCGTGCCTACCTGTGGGGTCTGTCGGCAAACGGGCAGGCCGGAGTCGAGAACGTACTCGACATTCTTCGCAGCGGAATCGACTCGGCGTTGCTCGGCCTCGGCAAGTCGCACGTCAGTGAACTCACTCGTGACGACATCGTTGCGCCGGCGGGTTTCTACCGACATCTCGGTACCTGACCCCGCGAACTGCGTGTACCGACTCGCCGTCGCGTTCCAACCGATCCGTCACGCGGGACGAATGCAATCCGCTACCTTTTTTGCGTGGCGGCCGTCGAACTGCAGGGTGTTGCGAAGTCTTTCGGCGACGTCGTTGCGCTTCAGCCGACCGACCTGACGATCGCCGAAGGCGAGTTCTTCTCGGTACTCGGGCCGTCGGGTTCGGGCAAGACGACCGTTCTGCGGCTCATCGCGGGCTTCGAGACTCCCGACCAAGGCACGGTCCGTTTGGGCGGTGTCGATGTCACCGCTGCGGCACCGTTCGAGCGCGACGTCAACACGGTGTTCCAGGACTACGCGTTGTTTCCCCACATGTCGGTGCGCGAGAACATCGAATACGGGCCGAAGGTCAAGGGCATGGCCCGTGACGCACGTGCAGCCCGTGCCGAGGAAATGCTCGACGTCGTGCGCCTGGCAGGTCTCGGTGACCGTCGCCCCGGTCAGTTGTCGGGTGGACAGCGACAGAGGGTCGCCCTTGCACGCGCGCTCATCAACGAACCGAAGGTTCTCCTTCTCGACGAGCCGCTGGGTGCGCTCGACCTGAAACTGCGCGAAGAGATGCAGGTCGAACTGAAGACGATCCAACGTCGCGTGGGCATCACCTTCGTCTACGTGACCCATGATCAGGGCGAGGCGCTGTCGATGAGCGACCGGGTTGCGGTCTTCAGCGC
>CAYFNP010000336.1:0-1958 GCA_964344425.1 uncultured Bifidobacterium sp.
TTTCCCTATCAATAATTGATTGAGAAGGACCCTGCCTTCTACGCTCTATCAAATGTTGATAGACGAGCAGCGGAGAATCTCGGCCGTTGGTCGACTCCTGCGCTCGCTCATCGCAGGAGCCATGCTCCTTGCCTCGTTGGCGGTGTTCCTCGCCCCCGCATCAACTGTTTTGGCGGCCGCCGGAACCATCAGCGGTCGCGTCTACGACGACTACAACGGCGACGGCAACATGTCGGCCGCGACCACTTTGTTGGCGGCTGAGCCGGGTGTTGCCGGTGTGACGGTGCGTGGCTACGACTCGACCGGTGCGTTGGTGGCGACGGCGACGACAGCCGCGAATGGTTCGTACACCCTCAACATCGCGAGTGCTGCGTCAACTGCAATTCGCGTCGAGTTCGACACGCCGACCGGCTACGTGGCATCGCCGACCGACATGGTCAGTTCAACATCGCCGTACACCGGCGCAAGCAACATGTATCGACCCGGCCCGATCCAGTTCGCCGTGATCAACAACACGTACGTCGACTACGCGATGATGAACCCGAAGACGTTCGTGAACCCGAACGACAAGGTCGCGGTCGTGCAGATGTGGCAGGGCGCTTCGAACGTTCAGACGAGCGCCTCCAGCATCTGGTCTTCAACGATGGCGCTCGCCGGGCCGACCCTTAACGTGGCCAAGAACACCGAGACGGGGGCACTGTGGGGCCTTGCGTGGAACCAGACGAAGCAGCGGCTGTGGAGTTCGGCCGTCATTCGCCGCGCGGCGGGCCTTGGCCCGAAGGGCATCGGCGGTGTCTACGTGGTCGACCAAGCCCCGGGAGCCTCGAATGTGGTCGCGAGCTTCGATTTGCGCGACTACGGAGTGGTGCTCGAGAACGTAACCACCTCCGGCGGCACCGACTACGACAACAGCGACCGCAATTTGCCGGCGGTCGCTGACTCATACACGAACTACTACGACCTCCCTGGCTATTTCGGGGTCGGACTCGAGGGAATCGGCGACATCGACTTCTCGAAGGACGACCGCTACCTCTACGTGGTCAACCTCTACCAGCGCAAGATCCATCGATTCGAAGTCGGCGGAACGGCAGATGCCCCAACGCTGACGAACAAGACCGACTTTCAGGTGCCCGATACTTCGTGTACCGCGCCGAACATCGCACGTCCGTGGGGCATCGAGGTCACCGAGGATGGCGTGCTCAACGTGGGCGCCGTGTGTACGTCACTCGTCTCGGGCACGACCGCGCTCACGGCGCGGCCCGATCCCGAGAAGGGTGTGATTCTCCGTCTCGATCCCACGAGCGCGTCGTGGTCCGAGCTGACCACTATCAGTTTCGGGTACACACGAGATAGTTACTGGAGTAATTACAACAGTCCTGGCGCCGCTGGAGCCGTGTTGCGTGAGACGTCGTCGAATTGGCAGGAATGGACAAACGATTTTGATGCAATCAACACGATTGCCGATAACCAGTGGGACTACTTCGATTGGTCACAGCCGATTATCTCCGACATTGAAACGGTCTCTGGCGGTGGGTTCTATCTGGGAATCACGAACCGCTTCGATTTTCAGGTGACCGACATGTCGCGGCTACCGCAACCGACGCAGCCGGCTACGCAAAATATGAAGGACTCTGTCTCCAGTGGCGACACCATCTTCATGTGCAAGTCGGGTTCGGGTTGGCTGCAGGACCGAGATGCGGCGTGCAAGAATTCGGCCGATTGGGTGGGTGACACCACTCTGCATGGTGAAGCAACGCTCGGCGCTCTCGCCTCATATGGCCCCGATTCGGGCATGAAATTTCTGGCTGTCACTGCGATGGACGCCTCTTCCGCCTACACCGGCGGATTCGTTCGAAGCAACTCATCGACCGGAGTGCTCACGATGGGTTCCGCCGGTGTCGGCAACGACTTCAGCAAGGGCGCCGCGATGGGCGACATCGAGATTCTCCTCCAACAGG
>CAYFNP010000337.1:0-1943 GCA_964344425.1 uncultured Bifidobacterium sp.
CTGCGCCGGCGGAACGCCGGGCAAGCACAGCTTCGATCTCCCCGACCGCATCGCGGCCGCACTCGGCTGCGAGTGCCGTCCAGAACTCCGCGGCCCCCCGGTGACGCATCACGCCGCACCGGGCGAAGAATTCGTCTGCGGGAGTGGTCGACACGCGGCGAGCCTACGGCGGAGCCGCGGCGGCGGTCGCCGAATTGTCAGCCGATCTGCCAAATGGATTTCCGCACAAAGTAGGCTCCACCATGTGGCAGAGGCACCGCAGCCCGAGAAAGTCGCCGAGAAAAAGGACGGCCGACACGAACGCGTCGAGCGCGGCAAGACCGCCGTCTACGAAGCGCTGCTCGAACTCTTCGCCGAAGGTCGAATCAACCCTGCCGTCGCCGAGGTTGCGGCACGGGCGGGCGTGTCGGAGCGAACGTTGTTCCGTTACTTCGGTACCTACAACGACGTCATCGCGGGTGCCGTCGGCTACGTGTACCCACGCGTGGCGCACTATTTCAACGCAGAACCCCCGGCCGCTGATCTCGAGACTCGACTGCGCGAACTCGCCGCATTGCGCATCGAGTTCTCCGCAAAACAAGGGGTCATCACCCGCACCACCGAGGCGCTTGCCCACGCGTGGCCCGCGGCTGCGATCGCACGCTACGGCCGAATCGAGATCCTGAACCAGCAGTTGAAGCGATGGTTGGGTCCCGACCTCGCGAGAACTTCCGACGAGAAACTCGTCGTGATTTCCGCAATGTACGAACTGATGAACATCGAGGCGTTGTCGTCGGTTCTCGGCGACAAGACCCCCGACACGCTGGCGCGCGCGGCCGTCGCCATCATCGACGCCGACTAGAGCAGGCGTCGGTACCAGCGCAACGACACGGCTGCTGCGACGAACATCAAAACAACCGCAACCATCGCGAAGATTCCGGACAGTTCGCGGGTGACGTACTTGCGGACGATCGCACTACCAAGCGAGTCGTAGATCTTGCCCAGCGATTCCTCGGTCGTCGCAGTGAAAGCCTCGCCGCGGGCGGTGTCGGCAATGTTGCGCAGAGCCTGTTCGTCGGGTGGCACGGGAACGGTTTGGCCGTCGGGCGTCACGACCGTGCCGTCGGGAGTTCCGAAGGCGATCGTATTGACCTTGATGCCCTTCGACTGTGCCGCGGCTGCGGCCTCGTTGTCGGGCCGGCCCGATGTGGTCGTGCCGTCCGAGAGAAGGATGATCGTTCCGGACGTGGAGCCCGCCTCGCCTGCGTCGACGGCGGCCGAGATGGTGTCGAGCGACGCAAAGATCGCTTCGCCGATCGCGGTGCCCGTTCCGGGCTCGAGGCCCGAGATGACCCTGGTGATGGCCGCGCGGTTGTCCGTCGCCGCAATGACCTGTTGAGCGGTGTCGTCGAACGCAACGACACCGATCAGCGTGTCGGCCGGCGCGTTGTCGACGAACCTGATCGCGGAGCTCTTCGCGACCTCGATGCGGGACGGACTGACGTCGGTCGCACTCATCGACAAGGACACGTCGATCGCAAGAACCACAACCGCACGCTCGGTGCGGTCGAGTTGCTCGTAGGCGGGCTGCGCCGACGCGACGACGCCGCTCGTCATCGCCAGAACGAACAGAGCAACGGGAAGGATGCGTTTCATCGGCGCGGGTCGCACCGCGAGGCCGTCGAACAGCTCAAGGGAGCTGAAGCGCACCGTACGGCGGGCGGTGCCGCGCACCCGAACGAGGCTGTAGGCAACCACCGCAACCGGCATGGCGACCAGGGCCAGGCGCCAAGGTGACAGGAACGTGAGCGCGAGCATCAGCGACTCCCCGCGGCCAGTCGACCGCGTCGCGAACGAAGGAAGCCGGCGAGCACCGACACCCAGTCCGCGTCGGTGCACAGTTCCACGACATCGGCGCGGGCCGATCGCAGCCCCGCGACACGATCGTCGAATCGGCGCCGCGT
>CAYFNP010000338.1:0-93 GCA_964344425.1 uncultured Bifidobacterium sp.
AGCACGTCGTGCGCCGTCGCCTCGTCGTCGTCGAGGTGCGGGCATCCCCCGAGGAGATCGATTCCCATCGCCACCGCTTCGCGCGCAAGTCCG
>CAYFNP010000338.1:103-1910 GCA_964344425.1 uncultured Bifidobacterium sp.
GCCCGCGTCGGTGTGTTCGTCAGCGTGAAGGTCGAGGGGAAGACCGGCCTCACCGGCGAGCTGAAGAAGCACGTCGTGCGCCGTCGCCTCGTCGTCGTCGAGGTGCGGACATCCCCCGAGGAGGTCGATCCCCATCGCCACCGCTTCGCGCGCAAGTCCGCGGTGAACGTCGCCGGCCGGGCCACCGATCGGCCAGCCGATGAGAGCGCACACCTGCAGGTCGACGATGTCGCTCGTGCGGCGTTTCACCTCGAGCAATGCCTCGACCGACGTGAGACCGTGCTCGGCGGTGAGGTCGGCATGCGTGCGGATCGTCGTCACGCCGTTGCGGACCATCGTGCGCACCGCGCGCTCTGCGCGTTCGATGGTGTTCGCCACGGTCATCACGTGACGGTTGGCGATCATCGCCCCGATGGCACCCATCAGGTCGCCCGTCGGATTGGGAATCAATTCGGCAAGGTAGGCCTTGTCGATGTGCGCGTGCGTCTCGACCAGCGATTCGGTCAGCAAGCCTCCCGCGCCGTCGACGACGTCTTCGTTCGCACGCGCAACGAGACCGGACCCGACTTCGGTGACGGTGTCGCCATCGATGCGCACCGACACCGTCGCACCGTTCGACGACGGTGTGACGACGTTCGTGATCAGCACGCGGTGTCGCCGTTCGGGCTCAGACGAGCGGCTGCAGGTTCGGCAACGGCCGTCGCTCGACCTTTTCGCCGAGTTTCGGGAAGACCTCTTCGGTGACGAGGTGCATCTGCTCGATCATCTCTTCCCGCGAAAGACCCGGGTAATCGAAGAAGAAGCAGATGTGCTTCAAGTCGAGAAGGTCGCGCCAGAAACCAAGTGTGTCGACCGCATCATCAATGGAACCGACGATCTGGATCTTCTGCTCGTTCGATTCCTCGACGGTCGGGCAATGGTTGAACGCAACCTTGCTGCCATCGGGATTGCGGTACGACGAGAAACGCCCGTACGGCGACAGGAAGTTCGCGAACTCGTCGTGGCCGGGCTTGCCCTTGACCATTGCCTTTTCGCGTGTCTTTGCCACGTGGATGTTCATCACGAGACAACGATCCTCGCCCGGCGCAACGGGTCGACCGATTTCTTCGCGAATCTCGGCGTAACGGTTCCACTTTTGCAACTGTGAGTCGGCATTCTGCAGCCAGTAGACCGCCTTGTGTCCTTCGCGCGGCACGTACTCGACGGTTTCGGGCGACGTCACCGGCTGGTACACGTCGATCGGGCGCAACGGCCGCGGGATCAGGGTCAGGTCGTCGACGTACTTACCGCGGTCGGGAATGTCGTCGGGCGGGAACACGAAATGCTTGCCGCGGTACGAGAAGCGTTCGTTGGTCCACGCGGTCTTGATGATCTCCATCGACTCTTCGAACACTTCGCGGTTGATGCGATCGTGCTCGGCCGACATCGCGTTGTCGCCCGAGGCCACGACCGTGCCCAGGCTCCACGCCTCGCGCGGAACCGTGCCGCGACCGACACCGAACTCCATGCGACCACCCGTCACGATGTCGGCAATCGCGAAGTCCTCGGCCAGGCGCAGCGGGTGCCACTGCGGCACCACGTTGAACATCTGACCGAGTCGCAGGTGCGTCGTCTGGCCGGCCAGGTGCTGTCCGAACATGATGAGGTTCGGCAACACTTCGTAGCCCTCGTACTGGAAGTGGTGTTCGGTCAGCCACATCGTGTCGATGCCGACCTCGTCGGCGACCTTGGCCCACGCCACGAGGTTCTTGTAACACTCGATCACCGCATTGTTGTCGTAGCGCCGTTTCGTCGGTTCAACCAGACC
>CAYFNP010000339.1:0-1910 GCA_964344425.1 uncultured Bifidobacterium sp.
AGGTCATCACGGGTTTCGGGCGCCTCGGCACGTGGTTCGGCGCGCAGTATTTCGGAGTGACACCCGACCTGCTGACGTTCGCAAAAGCGGTGACGTCCGGTTACCAACCACTCGGAGGCGTGATCGTTGGTTCGGCGGTGCGCGATGCCATCGAGGCCGACGACACGTTCCTGCTTCGTCACGGCTACACCTACTCGGGCCATGCCACGGCATGTGCGGCGGCACTGACCAACCTCGACATCATCGAACGCGAAGGCCTTCTCGCAAGGGCGGTCCACATCGGTCAACGCCTCGAGGCCGGCCTCGGATCGTTGGTAGCCGACGGTCAAATCGATCACGCCCGCGGATGTGTCGCGGTGTGGGCGGCGGCGCACAATCCCGGTGTCGACCCGATGGGGGTGCGCGACCGCATGCTCGAAGCAGGGGCGATCACCCGCGCACTGAACACCGACACGAACTCGTTCTGTCCGCCACTCGTCATCTCCGATGCGGAACTCGACAGGTTGATCGATGCCTTCGCCTCGGTGACCGCCGCTGCACAGACGGGCAACAAGTGAGCCCGCGCAGGGTCCTCGTCACCGGAGGGGCGAGCGGCATCGGCGCGGCAATCGCCCGTCGCCTCGCAGCCCTGGGTGACGACGTCACCATCACCGACGTCGACGACCGCGCCGGGTCGGCCCTCGCCGCCGAGATCGCGGCGCGGTACGCGCACCTCGACGTGCGCCACGACGATGCGTGGCGCGAATTCATTGCGTCGGCTGGTCCTGCCTTCGACACGGTCTTCCTGAACGCGGGTGTCGCCAGCAGTGCACATGTTTTCGGCGATCCCGACACGTCACCCTTCACATCGTTCGACATCGCGTCGTACCGTCGCACGACCGCGGTCAACGTCGACGGCGTTGTCTTCGGCGTGGCGCACACGGCACCCGCCATGGTTGCGGCGGGCCGCGGCGACATCGTGGTGACCGCCTCGATGGCGAGCCTCTACCCCATTTCGGCCGACCCGGTGTACGGCCTCACCAAGCACGCGGTCAGCGGCTTCGTGAAGTCGCTCGCACCAACCCTGTCCGAGCGCGGCGTGTGCCTGAGCGCAATCTGCCCGTTCTTCGTCGACACTCCGCTCGTGTCGAAGGAACAACAGGCACAGATCCGCGAGACCGGCTTCGAGGTTCTCACCGTCGCCGACGTGGTCGAGGCCGCAGAGACCGCGCTCGCCGAGCGCTCACCCGGTGCACACTGGGTGGTGTTCCCGGGCCAACCCGTGATGCAACAGCCGATGCCCGGCCTTGCCTGACGACGTCAGCCGCGGCGCAGTCGCTTGATCAGGCTGCTTGTGTCCCATCGGCGGCCACCCATCGCCTCGACCTCGGCGTAGTAGCCGTCGACGATCTCGGTGACGGGCAACAGCGACCCGTTGCGTCGTGCCTCGTCGAGACAGAAGCCGAGGTCCTTGCGCATCCACTCGACCGCGAAGCCGAAATCGAATTTGTCCTGCGCCATCGTGGCCGAGCGGTTGACCATCTGCCACGAACCGGCAGCTCCTTGCGAGATGACGCCCACCAGTTGTTCGACGTCGAGGCCGGCGCGCTGTGCGAAGTTGATTCCCTCGGACAATCCCTGCACGATGCCCGCGATGCAGATCTGGTTCACCATCTTGGCCAGTTGTCCGCTACCGACTGAACCGAGCAGTTCGCAGGCCCGCGAGTACGCGGCAATCACCTCGCGCGCACGTTCGAACACCGCAGAATCGTCGGCGCCGCACATCACGGTGAGGACGCCGTTCTCGGCACCGGCCTGACCACCCGACACCGGTGCATCGACGAAGCCAACTTCCGCGGCCGCGGCGGCCGCGCCGATCTCGCGCGCGAGATTCGCCGACGTTGTGGTGTGGTCGACGAGCACAGTCCCCT
>CAYFNP010000340.1:0-1889 GCA_964344425.1 uncultured Bifidobacterium sp.
TGCCGACCACGCCGGCGAGCGCCGCCGCGAGCATCCAGTTGTACAGGGCCAAGCGGTCGGGGGAGTACCCCAACAGCACCGCACCCTTTTCGTTGCCTGCTGCTGCACGCGTCGCGAGACCCGCGCGGGTGTAGGTGTAGAACCACCACACGACACCGCCGAGAATGACCGCGAGCAGTGCGAATGCCAGTGATTCCCACGACACCTGGCCGCCGAGGCCGAGGAAGTTCTTGAAGGTCTTGCCGTTGAACAGAACTGCCTCGGGGTTCGGAATCTGCGAGCCGAACTGCAGCGATGCGAGACCGAGGAAGTAGGTCATGACGCCGATGGCGCCGATGACCTTCCCCAACGGCGCGGCATTGCGCAGCGGCTTGAAGACGAGGTAGTGGATGCCCGCGCCGAGCAGCAGCGCGGTGAGCATCGCGAGAATGCCCGCGAGCCACACGTTGATGCCGACCCCGTTATTCAACGAGAAGCGGACGGGCAGGTTGAGAGTCTTCGTGGGAAGGATGTCGAACCACGGCAAGTGGAAGATGCCCTCGCTACGGAGATAAAAAAACTGGAACGCGACGTACATCGCAATGGCACCGTGGGCGAAGTTGATGACGCCCGAGCCCTTGTACGCCGTCACGATCCCCATGGCCATGAGGGCGAAGAATCCTCCTGCCCCCAAGCCCATGATCGAGTAAAGAAGTGCTTCCTTCATTTTCCCCCTGATCAGAAACGGTTGCTAACGCAGTGACCCGGACGTGACGCCCCCGGATCGGTGTCGCATTTATGTCGAAGGGGGGATGACCCGAGGGCCATCCCCCCTTCTTGCGACACAACGTCGTCGAATGACGAGCGTTCGTGAAGGGTGGTTACTTCACTTCTTCGAGACGCAGTTCGTCACCCTTGCCGACGAGGACGAGACCCGAGAAGTCCTGGGCGCCCTTGACGGCCTTCAGCTTGGTACCCGTCCACTGGCTGGCCGAAACCTCGGTCGAGCAGACCGCGATGTACGGCTTGATGGCATCGGCGCAGTTGAGACCGGTCGAGCCGAAGCCGACGTGGTTCTTCGTCTGCTTGAACGCCTTGATGATGTCCTTGCCGGTGGCCTTTGCGCCGCCTGCGAGGTTCATCATCATCCAGGTGTTCATGACGACGCCGTAGCCCTGAGTCGCGAAACCGGTTCCGGTCAGCTTCTGGTCGGACATGTAGGTCGCCATCTTCTTCTGGTAGTTCAACGCCATCTGCTTGTGGAAGCCGGTGAGGGCATCCGGGTCGAGGATCGACAGACCACCGATGGTGTAGATGCCCTTGATCGCGTTACCGAGCGCGGCCATCGTCTTCAGGTCGATGCAAGCACCGGAGAGAACGACGGGGAACGACTTCGGCGTCCAGCCCTGCTTGATCATTTCGTTCATCCAGGTCCAGCACTCCGAACCCTGGTTCGAGTAGATCATGACGTCGGGCTTGAAGTTGAGGATCTGCGCCACTTCGGCCGACACGTCAGCCTTACCGGTGATGACCGGCACGCCGAGGTACGACGTCTTGGGCATGGTGCCCTTCAGCTTCGCGCTGGAAACGATCTTGGCTCCCGAAAGGGTCTTGCCGGCGAGCACGTCGAGCGGCTTGGCCTCGAGGTCGTTGTAGCAGAAGATGCCGGGAGCCGACTTGGCCCACGGAACGCCAACCTTGCCACCCTTGGGCTTCTTCAGCGTGTCCTTCATCAGGTACTGCGTCGCGTAGGTGATCAGACCGAGGTGGACACCCAAGCATCCGCCGCCGCCGCCGATGGCGAAGGTTGCGGGCGAGGTGAAGTCCTTCGGGAAGATCGGCGTACCGACGATGATCGGAATGCTCTTGGCCTGGTAGATCGCGAAGTGTGCGTCACCGAATGCGAGCGA
>CAYFNP010000341.1:0-1883 GCA_964344425.1 uncultured Bifidobacterium sp.
AGGAAACAGGACTCGGCGACCACGCGCCAGACGTCTCCGTTCATCGAGTCGATGGTCTGTCCGAGGACCGAGAAAACGGCGACCGCAAGGACGAACGTCCACGTCGAGGCGGCCGGCCGGTGCGTGAAGAGGCCTGCGACGACGCCGAGCGCCAGCTGGACGGTCGCGATCAGGTAGAGGATGTCGAGGGTGCCGGAGTCGGCGACGATGACGTGGGCGACGCCGAGCACGGCGCCAAGGGCGACCAACAGCCAGGCGATGCGGGAAAAGCTTGTGCGCACTGGATTTCGAGCGTACACATGCCCCGATTTCAGAGGGTGGACCAACTAAGTTGTTTGTCGGGCGGAAGGACTTTCCTCATGCACGTCACCCGCCACTCGCATATCACCGACCCGTCGCTCGTCGAGCGTTTGTGGACTCTGTACACCCGTGCCTATCTGCCGGTCGTCGAAGAGACGGTCACCCACGAGATGCTCGACCGGGTGGAATTCGCCGAGCAGTTGCGTTCACCGGTGAATCGACTGTGGGTCGTGTGGGACGACGCGTTGCCTGCGGCAATGACGATGATCTCGACCGACGTTCGCTCGACCCGTTGGCTCTCCGAGCACTTCTTCGCCAAACATCACCCCGAACGCTTTGCCGCGGGTCGCGTCCACTACGTGGTCTGGGCCGTCGTCGACCCGGGCTACGTCTCTCGCGGGGCCGTCGTGCACCTTGGGGAGCACTGCCTGGCAGTCGAGGCGCAGGAGGGTGCGCTTCTTGTCTTTGACACCCCCGAGACGAACCAGCCCAACGAGACTGGTGGCTCGGCCGAGTTGTTGCTACGTCTGGCCCGGATGGTTGGGGACGCCGAACTGGTGCCGATTTCTGTGCAGCGGTACTACGCGATCGACTTCGCCCCCGAACGCCGCTACCGTGAAGCGCCGGATGTCGAACACGTTCCCCAGCGCCAGGTCCGTTGACGTCGTCGTTCCCGGCCTCCACTTGATGGCCGAACTCGTTGGATCGCGTGATTCGAACCTTCGCCTGGTCGAGCGTTCGTTTCCCGGTACCGACGTATCAGTGCGCGGCAACGTGATCCACCTCGAGGGCGATGATTCGCAGCTCGTGGGTCGATTGTTCGAAGAACTCGTCTCGTTGATCGAACGCGGAGAGACACTCGATGCTCCCGTCGTCGAGCGGTCGATCGACATGGTTCGCAGCGACCAGAGTCCGACCGCGGTGCTGACCGACGAGGTCGTTCGCGGCCCGAGGGGTCGGTCGATCAAGCCGAAGACCGCCGGACAAAAGCGCTACGTCGACGCGATCCGCGAGAACGTCATCACGTTCGGCATCGGTCCGGCTGGTACCGGAAAGAGCTGGCTGGCAGTGGCCATGGCGGTACAGGCGCTTCAGGCCAAGCAGGTGCAACGCATCATCCTCACGCGTCCGGCCGTCGAGGCGGGCGAACGCCTCGGATTCCTGCCCGGCGACCTGATGGCGAAGATCGATCCCTACCTTCGGCCGCTTTACGACGCGCTGTACGACATGCTCGAACCCGAAGCCGCGGCAAAGCTCGTCGAAAAACAGGCGATCGAGGTTGCGCCGCTTGCGTTCATGCGCGGTCGAACGCTGAACAACTCGTTCATCATTCTCGACGAGGCCCAGAACACGACCCCCGAGCAGATGAAGATGTTCCTCACCCGCATCGGTTTCAATTCGCGCGTGGTGGTGACCGGAGACCTCACGCAGATCGATGTGCAGAGCGGACGAAGTGGCTTGGTCGACCTCGAACGGATCCTGCGGGGTATCGACGGGCTCGCCTTTGTCCACCTCGGAAAGGGCGACGTCGTGCGCCACCGCATCGTTGCCGACATCGTCGCCGCCTACGAGGGCGTCGAGCG
>CAYFNP010000342.1:0-1874 GCA_964344425.1 uncultured Bifidobacterium sp.
CCGAGAACCCTTAGCGTGGGTGTGTGAAGCGTGAGCTGCCGCCGGGCTATCGCGAACAACTCGAGTTGGGTTATGTCTTTGGCAGCACGCTGACATTCGCCCAGCGGCCCTTGGTGGCCGATGCGCAGATGCTCGCCGAATGGGAACCCGACGTGGCGATCATTGGCGCGCCGTTCGACCTCGGCACGACAAACCGCCCCGGCGCGCGATTCGGTCCGCGTGGCGTCCGCAACAGCGCGTACGAACCGGGCACGTACCACCTCGACTTGGGCATCGAGATCTTCGATCATCTCGAGGTGGTCGATGCGGGCGACGCCTACTGTCCGCACGGCATGGTCGAGGCGAGTCTCGACAACGTGAAGAAAAAGGTGGCAGAGGTCGTCAATCTGGGCATCACTCCGATTGTCATCGGCGGTGACCACACGATCACGTGGCCGGCAGCAACTGCCGTGGCCGAGAAGTTCGGATTCGGTCGCGTTGGCATGGTGCATTTCGACGCACACGCCGACACGGCCGACACCATCGACGGCAACCTGGCAAGCCACGGCACGCCCATGCGACGACTGATCGAGAGTGGTGCGATTCCCGCCAAGAACTTCGTGCAAGTCGGCCTGCGCGGCTACTGGCCGGGGCCTGATGTGTGGAAATGGATGGGCGACCAAGGCATGAAGTGGCACATGATGGACGAAGTGCACCGTCGTGGCCTTGACGCGGTGATCACCGACGCCATCTCCGAGGCGATGGACGGTGTCGATCATCTCTACGTGAGCATCGACATCGATTCACTCGACCCGGCGTTCGCTCCCGGAACCGGCACCCCCGAGCCCGGTGGCATCGCAAGTGTCGACATGCTGCGCGCGGTGCGTCGTTTGGCGATCGAAACTCCGCTCGTTGGATTCGATGTGATGGAGGTGGCGCCCGCCTATGACCACGCCGACTGCACGGTGAACGTCGCACACCGGTTGATCATGGAAGTTCTTGCGGGCTTGGCGGCGAAAAAGCGCGGGTGAGTTCTACTTGAACGCACAGGGCATGCGCTTCACGCCGTTGATGAAGTTGCTCTGCAAATACGCAGGTTCGCCGGTGATCTGCAAGGTGGGAAGCCGGCGGCGGATTTCGTCGAACATCACCGCAATTTCGCGGCGGGCCAGGTTTGCTCCTAGGCAGAAGTGCGGGCCGCCGGCGCCGAATCCCACCTGCGGAGGCTGGATGTCGCGGCGCACGTCGAACATCTCGGGGTTCGTGTACACACGCTCGTCGCGGTTGCCCGAGGCGTACCACATGACCACCTTCTGGCCTTCCTTCACCGGAAAACCGTTGATGTCGGTGTCTTGGGTGACGGTGCGCCGGAAGTGGATGACCGGAGTCGCGTAGCGCACGATCTCTTCGACCGCCGACTTGGTGTGGGTCTCGAAATTGTCGAACCAAATCTTGCGCTGGTCGGGATTGTCGGTGAGCAATTTCATCCCGTGGCTGATGGCGTTGCGTGTGGTCTCGTTTCCGGCAACGACGAGGAGAATGAAGAACGAGCCGAATTCCTGCGCGGTCAGGCGTTCACCGTCGACCTCGGCCTGCATCATCACCGACGTGATGTCATCGACCGGGTTCTTGATGCGGTCTTCACCCAGGGCCTGGGCGTAGTTGAACATGCTCAGGCCCGCGTTGAGGAGATCGTCGAGGCCGGTGACAAGCTCGGGGTCTCCCACGCCGAGGATGGTGTTGGTCCACGTGAGGATCTGCTTGTAGTCGGACTCGGGAATTCCCATCATTTCGCAGATGATCTCGAGAGGGAAGCGCGAGGCAATCTCTTCGACAAAATCGCACTGGCCCCCGGGAAAACGCTCGAGAACATCGTCGACGACGATCTTGGCGCG
>CAYFNP010000343.1:0-1867 GCA_964344425.1 uncultured Bifidobacterium sp.
GGTGACCACGTACCTGCGTAGTCGGTGGTGCGCCAGACGGAGGGCTTGGCGTCGGACGTTGCGTAGAAGACGCCGCTCTCGGCGTCGCCTGCGAGTTTTTGCACCTGGCCACCGAAAGCATTGGAGAATACGAGCTTCGACTTGGTCGACGCGGTGAGTTTCACCGTCGAGTCAGCGGTGGGCTTTTCCGAGACGGCCTTCGAACCGAAACCGGGTGCCGCGACGATGTATCCCGCAGCGTTGGCGTCGTCGATCGTCACCTTGCCAGTCGAGTCGGCGATGCCGCTGTCGATGGCATCGCCGTCGCTGTTCAGCACGGCGACCATGGCGCGCGGAATTGCGACGCCATCGGCATCGGTGACCGTGATGGTGATGCTGGCCGCATGGGCGACGTTGGGTACTGCGAAAAGGCCGAGCACGGCAACCGATGCGGTTGCAGCGACGACACGAGAAAGCTTGCGGAACATTTCCCCTCCTGAATCGGAATCCCAGCTGATCGAAATTCCACGATCAGGGTAACACGGTCTGAAATCTTCTCAAAGGGTGGATCAAGTACCGCGGGTACTGTCGGGGCGGGGGTAATCAATGGGAACCATCCAGAAAACTGCCGATCCGCGCAACGTGGGCCTGTCGGCCGAGCGGTTGGAGAGACTCGACGCACTGCTGGCGGGGTATGTCGACAAGGGAAAGTTGCCGGGATGGTCGATGGCCGTCGCGCGACGCGGCCATGTTGCGCATGCGTCGACGTACGGCTTCGCCGATGTCGAAGCCGACAAGAAAATCTCACCCGACACGATCTTTCGCATCTATTCGATGACCAAACCGATCACGTCGGTCGCGGCCATGATGCTGTGGGAAGAGGCGAAGATCCAGTTGACCGACCCGGTGTCGAAGTACATCCCGTCATTCGCCAACCTCAAGGTCTTCAAGCGCGGCTCGTCGACTGCGCCGGTGTTCGAGGGCATCACCGAGCCGATGCGCGTGTGGCACCTGCTCACCCACACCTCGGGTCTCACCTACGGCTTCCTCATGTCCCACGTGGTTGACGAGATGTACCGCAAGGCGGGGTTCGAGTGGGGAATGCCCGCGGGCAAGAACCTCGAAGAGGTGTGCGACCTGCTTGCAGAACTTCCATTGCTGTTCCAACCAGGGTCCGAGTGGAACTACGGCGTGTCGACCGACGTGTTGGGCCGCGTCGTCGAGGTTGCTTCGGGAATGCCGCTTGACCGTTTCATCGATGAACGCATCTGCAAGCCGCTCGGCATGGACGACACCGCGTTCTGGACGCCCGCAGAAAAAGCCGACCGGTTGGCGATGTTGTACGGCCCGAACCCGAAGACGCGCAAGGCCGTGCCGTTGACGGGCGGAGCACAGGCCGCGTTGTCACCACCCGCGTGCCTGATGGGTGGCGGCGGAATGGTGTCGACGATCGGTGACTACGTGCGCTTCGCCGAGATGCTGCGACGTGGCGGCGTTGCCGACCCGACATTGGGCGGCACACGCCTGCTGTCCCCCCGAACCGTCAGTTACATGGCGACGAATCACCTTCCGAACAACGCCGACTTGTCGGAATTCGGACGTCCGATCTTCTCCGAGACGACGCAAGAGGGCTTCGGTTTCGGCCTGGGCTTCGCGACACTCGACGATCCGGCAAGGGCGAAAACGGCCGGCTCCGTTGGTGATTTCGGTTGGGGCGGTGCGGCCAGCACGACCTTCGTCGTCGACCCGGTCGAGGACATGGTCTTCGTGTTCATGACCCAGTTGCTGCCGTCGTCTACGTACCCGTTGCGTCCGCAGATCCGGCAACTGGTTCGTCAGGCGATCGTCGACTGATCGACGGCAACCATCACGTCGGTGGCCTTGCACA
>CAYFNP010000344.1:0-1867 GCA_964344425.1 uncultured Bifidobacterium sp.
GCATCCTCGCAAGCCTCGAACGTGCCGGCATCACCCGGGCCGTGCTCGCCCTCGGGTTCAAACCCGAACCCTTCGTCGCGGCGTTTCCCGATGGTCTGTGCGGGGGCGTGCGGCTCGAGTATGCAGTCGAGCCCGAGCCGCTCGATACTGCCGGAGCAATTGCGTTCGCCGCGCGACACGCGGGGATCGACTCGACCTTCGTCGTGGCCAACGGTGACATCCTCACCGGTCTCGACGTGCGTCATGTGATCGATTTCCACCGCGCAAGCGGGGCCGAGGGAACCATTCATCTCACACCCGTCGATGACCCGTCGCAGTTCGGGGTCGTCGAGACGAGTGGGGACGGTCGTGTCGTGCGCTTCGTCGAGAAACCCAAGCCCGGCGAATCGTCCAGTCGAAATGTGAACGCGGGCACCTACGTGCTTGAGCCGTCGGTCATCGAACGGGTACCGCTCGGTGCAAAGGTGTCGATCGAACGCGTCGTCTTTCCGGCGATGGTCGAATCTGGTTCGCTCTACGCCGTCGCAACGCCCGATGCGTGGGTCGACACCGGACGGCCCGAAACATTTCTTGCGGCGAACATGTCGGTGGTTGACGACCACGGCGCATCGATCGTCGACGCAACGGCCACTGTCGGCGCGGGGGCCGTCATCGACCGCAGTGTCGTGGGTGCCCGTGCCTCCATCGGCGCAGACGCACGCATCAGCGGTTCGGTGATCTTTCCAGGTGCGACTGTCGGCGACGGAGCGCGGGTCGAGGCAGGTCTCGTGATGGGTCGCGTCGGCGAAGGTGCGCAGGCGGTCGACGTCGTCGTCGGTGTCGACGGTGCGGTCGCTGCACACGACAGTGTTTCCGGCGTCAAGATTCCCGCTCCCGAAGGTTCTTGATGCGCGCGCTCGTTTGTGGCGGAGCAGGATTCATCGGGTCGCATCTGGTCGATCGTCTCCTGGCCGATGGACACTCGGTCGAGGTGGTCGATGACCTCAGCACCGGTTCGTTTTCGAATCTCCATGCGGCGCGCTCGGCCGGAGGCGACCTGAAGATCCACAACATCGACGTCACTGCGCCGGAATTCCTCGACCTCGTGTCGTTGCGCAGGCCGGAAGTGATCTTCCAGTTGACGGCACTGTCGCCGGCAACGGCCCATGCGATCTCGTCGGTCGATTCGGCCGCACAAGTAGTGTCGGCACTCGAGGCCGCGCGATTGTTCGGCGCAGCGAAGGTGGTCGTCGGCCTGCCCGCAACGCTTCTCTACGGGGAACTTCCCGTGCGCGACATTCCCACGAAAGAAGGTCGCTTCGCCGATCCGGTCAACGTGCCGAACGTGATCGCGCGCACGATCCTCGATCTGCTGGCGGTTTACCGCGAAGTCCACGCCGTCGAATACACGGCACTCGCCGTGTCGAACACGTACGGACCCCGGCAACGTGCCGGTGACGGCGTTGTCGCGTCGTTCGCCTCGGCACTCGCCGCAGGTGAATCACCCGAGATCTACGGCTCGGGCCGCCAGACGCGGGATTTCATCCACGTCGATGACGTCGTCGACGCGTACGTTCGCGCCGCTACGAAAGGCGATGGTTTGCTCATCAACATCGGCACCGGTGTGCAGACCAGCATCAACGCGTTGTGGCGTGCGATGAGCGGGGCAAGCGGGGTGCGCCCGTCGATGGTCAAGGCGCGACCCGGTGACGTGTCGCGATTCGCGTTGTCGCCCGTGCGGGCACGCATTCATCTTGCGTGGGCGCCGTTCACGTCGCTCGACGACGGATTGACGGCACTTGCCGCGCGACCGGCCGGCTGAACCGCAACTATCGGAACAGGTCTTCTGCGGGCGGTCGGACGATTTCGTCCATGCTCGACTCGCGGA
>CAYFNP010000345.1:0-1860 GCA_964344425.1 uncultured Bifidobacterium sp.
TAACTGCACCCCGCCCGCCCGCTTCTCGGCGGTCACCAACGAGGGAATGGTCATTATCTTGGTTATGATCTTGACCATGAATGCGAAGACCATCTACACGGCGTCCGACCTGAAGGACCGCCGTACCGAGATACTCGACGCCGCCCAACGCGGTCGTGTGCTCGTTCGTGCCGTCGACGGCACCGCTCTCGTCTTCACGGAGCTCAATCATCTCGAGCGCCAGGAAACCGTCGCCCGGTGGGCAATCGCTCTTCATCACGTTCGGCGCGGTGACGTCCCCACCGACCTGCACTGGGTAAGGCACCTCGATGCCGACGACCGCGTCTCGTTTCTTGATGAAGCAATCGATGCGCTCGAAGACGTCGCCGCCGGAGGCAACGCGAATTCTTTCGACGATTTGATCGGCGCGTGGAGAGCAACCGCTCTCTCCCTCGCCGACGACACTCGACGGAAAATTCTCTTGGGTCAGCCGACGAGCTCCGACTTCGTCGACGCCAAGCGGCCGAGCAGCATCGCGTAGTTGACCGGCTCGTATTCACCCTTTGAACCGGCGGCGCGTCCCGGGCGGCGGCCAGTTGACAAGCCCCGCTACCGAGTCTTGGTCCACCGTCAGTACGCCGCCATTTGGCGTGAACTCGTGCGGCACGTCGGCCTCCAAAGTGCGCAGCAGTTCTACGACCACGTGGCTTTCACACCGGGTTCCCCTCCGTTGGTGAACTCGGCGACGATTCTGCGCGGCAAGGCCGGTGAACCGAAGTTCGTCGGTGGGTCGCGCACAATCCATTACGAAATATCCGGGGCTGGCCGCATCAACTATCAGTATGTGAATGCGTATGCCGATGGGCGCAGCGGTGATCCGCATCCCGTTGTCTTCATTCTCACGATCGAGCTCGGTAGCCATTGAGGCTGCAACGGGACCAAAGATGAATTTTGCAGGACTTACCCATTATGAGAGAGGAGAATTGCATATTCGATGACGCATCTCATCGAGACAGACCATCGCGGCCGGGTGGTCATTCCCGGCCGTCGTAACGAGCGTTTCATCGTCACCGAAAACGAAGACGGAAGCCTCTTGCTCGAACCTGCCGTCGTGGTGTCGCGTGCCCAATTCGAGTGCGACCACTCACCGGAACTTCAGGAGCTTCTCGCTCGCGCAGCCAAGTCCCCGACCGTTCATCGCGGCCGCGCGTCTGGCGATTCATGAAGACCGGGCGGTTGAGGCGGTGTTCCCGCATCTGACGGAGGAACTGCTGGTGGGGCTACCAAGAATCGAACTTGGGACCTCATCCTTATCAGGGATGCGCTCTAACCAACTGAGCTATAGCCCCGCAGCGTTGACTGCAGGGGTCGAAGCCTAACGGTCGATTTCCCCACCCTCAACCGGGGGGTTCGTGGGTTCGGCCACCCGCAGAACGACCTCTTCTTCGAGAACCGTCACGCGCACGCCGCCGACAAGGTCGGCGATCAGGTTGAAGACCGTGGCGCCGAGAACCGCGAGACCGGTGAAGAGGAAGACGAGCAGCAGACCGATGACCCAGAGGTTGTGGAACAGCTGGCCGCCGTTGAAGGTGAAGGTGTCCCAGCCGAACGACTCCATGAAGCGTTCGACGTTGTCGATGGTGCCGGTCGCATACGCCACGTTCCACAGCAGAACGCCGGCGATCAGAACGACCAGATAAAGCGCGAAGTGGAAGACGAGCGTGACCTTGAAAACACTCCACGGGTCGATGTCGCGGATGACGCGCGTGACGCGTCGGACGCGGGGCTTCGGAGCATTGCGGGCCACGAAGCGAGTCTACGTACCCGTTGCGAATGCGCGTGCGGGCATACCGTCAACCTCGACGGTCACCTCGACGACGT
>CAYFNP010000346.1:0-1858 GCA_964344425.1 uncultured Bifidobacterium sp.
CTCGACGAGTTCGACAACACGATCATCCTCGTCATGTCCGACAACGGCGCGTCGGCCGAAGGTGGTCCGAAGGGCAGCTACAACGAGAAGTACTTCTTCAACTTCGTGCCCGAAAGCCTGGAAGAAAACCTGAAGCGCATCGACCTGCTGGGTACCGAACACGCGAACAACCACTACCCGTGGGGTTGGGCGTGGGCGGGCAACACGCCACTCAAGCGTTTCAAGCGCGACACCCACGAGGGCGGCGTGTGCGACCCGATGATCGTGCACTGGGGCGACAAACTCCCCGCCCGCGGCGGCATCCGCCACCAGTACGTGCACGTCATCGACATCATGCCGACGCTGCTCGACATGCTGGGTGTGCAACCGCCCGCCATCATCAAGGGAATCGAACAGAACCCCATCGAAGGAGTCAGCTTCGCCCACACCTTCCCCGGTGACGACATCGCGACGAAGCACATCACGCAGTACTACGAAATGCTCGGCTCGCGTGCGATCTACCACGACGGTTGGAAGGCCGTCGTCTTCCACCCACCGGCAATGATCGCCTACGACGGAAGCGACGCGACTCGACCCTTCGACGCCGACGTGTGGGAGCTGTACAACGTCGCCGAGGACTTCTCGGAATGCAACGACCTCGCCGCGTCACGGCCGGACAAATTGAAGGAATTGCAGGACCTGTGGTGGTCGGAAGCCGACCGGTACCAGGTGCTGCCGTTGAACAACCAGCCTGGTCGTTACGGCGATCGCCGTCACGTGCGCGACCGCTACGTGTACCTGCCGAAGATCTCACCGCTTCCCGAGTCGACCGCGCCGAACCTGAAGAACCGCTCGTTCCAGATCGCGGCTGCACTCGATGTGCCCGCCAGCGGGAACATCGACGGCATCGTCGTCGGTCACGGCAGTCACTCGGGTGGTTACGCGCTCTACCTGAAGGGTCGCCGTCTCCACTACGCATCGAACTTCCTCGGCGCGTTCACCACCACCATCTCCGCAAGCGTCGAACTGCCGCCAGGTGAGGTTCTCGTGCGCGCGGTGTTCACCGCGACGGGCCGCTTCAAGGGCAGCATGCAGCTGTACTACGGCGACGTTCCCGTTGGCGAGGGTGACATCCCCATCACCACGCCCGTCACCTACGGCGTCGACCCGTTCACCGTCGGCTACCAGCGCATGACACCGATCACCGACGAGATGCACGGCAAGGCCGAGATTCCCGACGGCGTGCTGATCAACGTCGTCATCGACGCCCTCGGACCGATCTACAAAAACCAAGAGGGCGAGGCGCGAACCGCGCTCAGCACGCAGTAGGCGCCCCGCCCTCGCGGGTCGTCAGATCACCGTCACTTGATGGTGATCGTGATCTTCTTCGTGGTTGTCTTCGGCTTGGGAACCTTGGCCGTCTTCGGCGGGGTGATCTTCACCGTCAACTTGCACAAGCCGGCCTTCAGGCCCTTGACCTTGTTGCCGGCGATGACCGCACACACCGTCTTCGTCGACGACGTCGCAACAATGGTCGACTTCGCAACCACCGTGATGCCCAGCGTCTTCAGCGACGACAGAACCGCCGCCGTCTTCTTCACCGCAACCGTTGCAGTCTTCGTTGTCGTCGCCGGAGCAGTGGCGGTTGGCGTGTTCGCCACAGGCGCACCTGCAGCCGGAGTTCCGGTCGCCGGAGCGGCGGCCGACGGAGCAGTGATCGAACCGTTCTTCACGGTCGCCTTGAATGCACCGCCGCCGGCGCCAACTGACAACTTGACACCAGTCGCGAACGCACGGACGGTGAACACCTTCACGCTGGCAACATCGACCTTGTCATTCGCCGTCGGCGGAAGTTCAAGGTCCGGCACCGAACCGGTCT
>CAYFNP010000347.1:0-1854 GCA_964344425.1 uncultured Bifidobacterium sp.
CCCACAATGAATGATGGCCCGGGGTTTCCCCCGGGCCATCGCATTCACTTCTTGTTGTTGCTCAACCGATCAGGGCAACTTGATCGACGGGTCGATGAACTCGTTCGTCACGATGTCGGCGGCGGTGATGCCGTCCTTCATCTTGGCGCCGATCTTCTCGTACGTCGGGACCGCAATCTTGATGAAGTCCTCGACGCGCGTCAGATCGAAGCTACCGAGAGTGCCGTCGGGGCTGTTCGCGATGAGCTTGTTCTGGAGCGCCAGTTCGACCGCCGCTGCAGCCTGGCCCTCGTCGTACAGCCAACCGTTGTTGTACTGCTTGACCAGGTCGAGGATGAGTGCGTTGGTCTTGGCCGGATCAGCGACATAGTCAACCTGTGCCTGCTGGATGATCGGCACGAGGAGCTTCAGGCAGTCCTTGTACTTCTCGATGGTCTCGGGCTTGCCGCCCAACGACTGTGCGTACGCGGTCCAACCCGCATCGTGCACCAGCTGGTACGCGACGGGCTTGCCCCAGTCCTTGAGAACCTTCTCGTAGTAGTACGGCTCGGACGTTGCGAAGCCCTGCTGTGCAGCCTTGCCGCCGTCAGCGACAAAGTTGGCGGGCGTACCGTCGTACGAAGCGTCGAGCTGCTTCTCATCGAGAATGCCGTTGGCCTTGAAGTACTCGATGTAGGCGACGCCACCGAAGTGACGAACCTTTGCACCGGTTGCCTTCAGGTCGGCGATGGTCTTCACGTCGGGGTACGTCGCCGGGTCCCACATGATGATCTGCGGGTTGATGTTGAACGGCGCGACGACGCTCATCGTCGGGAATTCACCCGAGTCCTGAACCGCACCGTCGGTGCTGACGAAGCCGAGGAAGATGTCCGGGTCCTGGTACATGAGCGACGTCGGCGAGCTGAAGCCCACCGCCGGTCCACCCGCGCGAACCTGGATCTTGACGCCGGTGTCGACGCCGCCGGCCATGAGCGGACCAGTGACGCGAACGCCCTTGGCGTCGACCTCATAGCCCTCGCCGACCATCTGGTACAGGAATCCGTGCTCGGACTCGGGGTTCCAGTCGGTCTGGAAGGTCACCGTGTCGGGGCACACACCCGCGAGCGACACCGCAGCTGCGGCAGTGGTGTCGGCCGTGGCGGCTGCGGTGGTGTCCTCGGTTGCGGCTGCCGTTGTATCGGCCGTCGCGGCTGCCGTTGTATCAGCGGTACTGCCGCCGTCGTCGTCACCGCACGCGGCAAGACTGACGAGGCTCAGCACGCCGATCAAGGCGAACGCTTTCCTTTTCATTTGCTCTCCCTTTTTGTTGGATGGTGCTTGCTGTATTGCGGGTGGGGCATTACTGACCCCGTGTTGTCGTGTGCCATTTGCCAATCGCCAACTTCGAGAGGAAGCCAAAGACAATGAACACGACAAGACCAAAAGCGCTCGCCAACAAGATCGCGGCGATGAGTTCCGAACCCCACAGGCGGCCGCGATAAATGTCGATCTGCGCGCCGATTCCGACCACGCCGCCCTGACGGAAGTAGAAGTCACCGACGACGGCGCCGATGACGCTGAGACCCGCCGAGATGCGCAGACCCACGAAGATGTTCGGCATCGCCGCAGGGAACTGCAGTTTCGTGAGGCGGGTCCACTTGCTCGCCCCGTGAAGCGTGAACAATTCGTGCTGGCTCTTTTCGACGGACAACAGGCCGAACAAGGTGTTGTTGACGATCGGGAAGAATGCGATCAGCACGACGACAAGAATCCGTTGAGTCTGCACGCCGTCGATCAACGCGCGGATCAGCGGCGTCATTGCGAGGATCGGTGCCGACTGCAGCGCAACAAGGTACGGCCAGGTCGCACGCTCGA
>CAYFNP010000348.1:0-1853 GCA_964344425.1 uncultured Bifidobacterium sp.
TCACGGGTCAGGCCGTGCTTGAACGCGGAAGCGCGAATTCCGACGTGCTCGAAGAATAACACACCTGCATGTGTGCGAAAGGGGGTGTCTATTGTTCGGGGAGAGTCGGAGGGGGAGAAGTGGGGAATCTCGACGGGTGTGTTGCGGTGGTGACGGGTGCGTCGTCCGGAATTGGTGAGGCGATTGCGCGCGACTTGGCGGTGCACGGTGCGACGGTGGTGGCAACCGCGCGGCGCAAGGATCGACTTGATGCGTTGGCGGCTTCGACCGCGAACGTTCATTCAATCGAATGCGATGTCGCCGACGCCGATTCGGTGCGTTCCATGGTCGCCGAAGTGATGACGCGATTCGGACGAATCGACATCCTGGTGAACAACGCGGGAATCGGGCTTACCGGTTATGCGACGCAGATCACCCTCGATGAGTGGAAGCAGATGGTCGACGTCAATGTGATGGGGGTCCTGAATTGCAGCCACATCGCGCTGAGTCACCTCGTTGCCGCGGCGAAAGGTCCGCGGGGCGTCGCCGACATCGTCAACATCTCGTCGGTTGCGGGCCGCAAGGCGTTGCCCGGTAGTTCTGTGTACGCGGCGACGAAGTTCGCAGTGAATGCCTTCAGCGACGGGCTACGCCAGGAACTTGCATCGAAACACGTGCGCGTGTCGATCGTTGCGCCCGGCATGACCGAATCCGAGATGATCTACAAAATTCGCCCCGACCTGTTGGAGAAGATCCGTGCGTCGCTCGAGGCCATGCCCAGCATGACGGCGGCCGAGGTCGCCGAGACGGTGTCGTTCGTCGTCACTCGTCCCGCGGGTGTTGCGGTGAACGATCTGCTGGTGCGGCCGACGGAACAGGAGCGCTGACCATGGCCGTGACGACGTGGATCGACGGGCTCAAGTTTCCCGAAGGGCCGGTGTTGATGCCCGACGGCTCGGTGCTGTTGAGCGAGCTGTTGGGCAACAAGGTCGTTCAGGTGTGGCCCGACGGAACGAAGAAGGTGATCGCCGAACCCGAGGGCATGCCGAACGGTCTTGCGTTCGGGCCCGATGGTTATCTGTACTGCGCGAACATGGGTGGTCTGTTGAAGCCGGGAATTCTCGGCTCGATGCCCGGCGTCGACGTCGCGCGGCTCGCGTACCGCGGAGGCAGCATTCAGCGCATCGATGTGTCGACGGGCGAGTGCATCGACATCCTGACCGAGTGCGAGGGCCACGGCCTGTGCGCTCCGGACGACCTTGTCTTCGATTCGTCGGGCGGTTTCTGGTTCACCGACATTGGTGTCACCGACCACGACACGCGCAAGGCCGACGAGACGGGGATCTACTACGTCCCGGCCGACATGTCGACGGTGAAACGAGTCGTTCGTTCGACCGTGCCGACGAACGGCATCGGTATCTCGCCAGACGGCTCGCGCCTGTACTGGACCGAGTACCTGACGGGGCGCCTCTACATGCGTCGAATCACCGCGCCGGGCGTTCTTGCCGAACCCGACGTGCCGTTCGGTGACTGCATCTTCACCCACCCCTTGCCGGTGACGTGGTTCGATTCGTTGACCGTTGGTGTGAACGGCGAAATCGCGGTGGCCGTTCACAACGGAACCTCGCAGGGTCGCAGCGGTGTCATCACCTTCAGCCCCGACGGCGACGAAGTCCACTTCATGGCATTCGACGACGACTGGACGACACACGTTCTGTTTTCCTTCGACGGTGACCCGACCGCGTACGTCACGCTCTCGGGTACCGGTCGGCTGGTGTCGACTCCGTGGCACTACCACCAGCTACGCCCGTTGTACGGCCCGCGCTAGGGGATTCGGTGAGCGTTCTCGACGAACTCGACGCCGACCTGCGCGG
>CAYFNP010000349.1:0-1841 GCA_964344425.1 uncultured Bifidobacterium sp.
GGCCGTGATACCGATGTTGCACTTGCCGGGGCTGATGATGCCGGGGCAGTTCGGGCCGAGCAGACGCACGCCCGGGTAGTCGCGCACCAGCGTGTTGAAGGTCTTCGCCTCGTCCTGGGCGGGAATGCCCTCGGTGATGCACACGATGAACTTCACGCCTGCTGCCGCGGCCTCGAGGATCGCAGCTGAAGCCGCCTTCGGAGGAACCGCAATGAACGACGCATCGGCGCCGGTGGCCTTGACGGCATCGGCGACGGAGTCGAACACGGGGATTCCCTCGACGTCCTGGCCGCCCTTGCCCGGCGTGACACCGCCGACGACCTTGGTGCCGTAGGCGCGGTTGCGCAGACCGTGGAACTTGCCCTGGCCGCCCGTGAGACCCTGGACGATCACCTTCGTGTTCTCGTTGACGAAAATTGCCATGACCGTTTCCTACTTTCCGTTCGCGATCGCAACGGCGGCGCGTGCCGCTTCCAGCATCGTGGGCTTGCTCTGCAGTTTCGACTCGGGGATGCCGGCCTTGGCCAGGATCTCGCGGCCCTCTTCTGCGTTTGTTCCGTCGAGACGGATGACGATCGGTGCGCGCAGGTCGACGCGCGACAGCGCCTCGACGATGCCTTTCGCCACTTCCTCGCCGCGCGTGATGCCGCCGAAGATGTTGATGAAGATGCTCTTCACGTTCTTGTCGAAGTTGATGACGCCGAGCGCGGCCGCCATCTGGTCGGCGTTCGCACCACCGCCGATGTCGAGGAAGTTCGCGGCCGAACCGCCGACCTGATTGACCACGTCGAGCGTGCTCATCGCGAGACCCGCACCGTTGGCAATGATGCCGACCGTGCCCGACAGGCCGATGTACTGCAGGTCGGATTCACGGGCCAGCTGCTCGCGCTCGTCGAGTTCCTCGGTCGCGCGGTACTCGTCCCATTCCGGGTGGCGGTACGACGCGTTGTTGTCGAGCGACACCTTGGCGTCGAGCGCGTGCACCTCGCCCGTGGGCTTCAGGATGAGCGGGTTGATCTCTGCCAGGTCGCAGTCACCCTCGGTGAAGCACTTGTACAACGACACGAGAATCTTTGCGACGCCATCGAGTGCCTTTGCCGGAATCTTCGCGTCGGTCGCGGCCTTCTTCGCCGTCGCCTCGCTGAGGCCCTCGACGGGATTGATGTGCAACTTGACGATTGCATCGGGGTCCTTGGCCGCCACTTCCTCGATGTCGACACCACCCTGCGCCGACAGCATCAACAGGTGCTTCTTCGCAGCGCGGTCGAGGGTGAACGACGCGTAGTACTCCTCGTCGATGTCGGATGCATGCTCGACCCACAAGCGCTTGACCACGTGGCCCTTGATGTCCATGCCGAGGATGTTGCCCGCGTGCAACTTCACCTCGTCGGCGTTGTTTGCCAGCTTGATGCCGCCGGCCTTGCCACGGCCTCCCACCTGAACCTGGGCCTTCACCACAACGGGGTACTTCGCCGACTCGGCGACCTTCACCGCTTCGTCGACTGTGTCGGCGGCTCCACCCGGCGACACCGGAATCCCGAACTTGGCAAAGTACTGCTTGCCTTGGTACTCGAAGAGGTCCACTCTTGCTCCTTACTTAGATAGATCGCGACTCAGACTGCGACGCGCTTGTCGAGTTCTTCTTCCAGCCACTGACAGATCGCCTTCAACGACGACCCGGGGCCGAACACTTCGCCCACGCCCTGTTCGCGCAGCGCACGTGCATCGGCATCGGGAATGACGCCGCCACCGAACACCAGCACGTCACCAAGATCGCGACCGCGCAGTTCTTCCATCACACGGGGGAACAAGGTGAGGTGCGCGCCCGACAGCAACGACAG
>CAYFNP010000350.1:0-1839 GCA_964344425.1 uncultured Bifidobacterium sp.
TCGCCCCACGGGGTCGTGACGGGTCAGGTGTTGCTCGTTCCGCACGACTTCGGTGACCGTCGTCAGTATCTGCACGCGCGACAGACGATGCTGCGACTCCTCGAACTGGGCGTCGTGCCCGTCATCAACGAAAACGATGCGATAGCCAGCGACGAGATCCGATTCGGGGACAACGACCGCATTGCGGCTCTCGTCGCGCACAGCGTCGGGGCCGACGTTCTGGTCCTCTTGACCGACCAAGAGGGTCTGTACACCAAGGACCCGCGTGAAAACGCCGACGCCGAACTGGTCGAGGTCGTGAACTCCGACGACGACCTGCTCAGCATCTCGGCGGGACGCGCAGGCACCGCGCGGGGAAGCGGCGGCATGGCGTCGAAACTGTCCGCCGCGCGCATTGCATCGTGGTCGGGCATTCGCTCCGTCATCGCGCGGGCGTCGCGCGCCGATGCGCTTGTCGACGCCGTCGACCCCAACGCGCGTGTGGGGACAACGTTCCTCGGCCGCAACCGCGATCTGTCGGCCCGAAAACTGTGGATCGCGTTCGCCGCGCAGGCCGAGGGCCGCATTGTGGTCGATGCGGGCGCGGTTGCCGCAATGGTCGACCGCGGTACGTCGCTTCTTTCACCCGGTGTGACCGGCGTCGAAGGCAACTTCGCCGCTGGCGACGTGGTCGAGGTTGTCGATTCTGCGGGCGGCGTCGTGGCACGCGGGGCCGCCGCACTGTCGGCGGGCGAACTTGCCACCATCCGCGGGCGTCGCGCTGCCGACCTGCCCGAGGGCGTCTCGTCGCTCGCGATACACCGCGACGAGATGGTTGTCCTCGCCGCGGTGAAGTGACCGACTAGCGCGACCGACGTCGGACGAGCCGCACTGCATCGTCGATTTCAGCGACGTGCGTCAACTTCAGGCACGCGACGTAGGCGATCACACCCGTCACGAAACTCGCCGCGACCCGCAGTGCTGCCGCAAGGCCATCGGTCGAACCGATCGCGCGGCCAACCGCCCACGCGCCGAGCGCCGCCACCAGTGCCGACGCGAGCATTGGAGCGAGCGATTTGATGAGGGCGAGCGATGCCATCTCGGGCAGACGACGTTCGATGACAACGAGGGCGAGGATCGCGCTGACGAGGTACGCGATCGCAAAAGCGAGCCCCAGGCCCAACACCCCGAACCGATGGACGAGCACCACCGCCAGCGCGATGTTGATCGCGTTCTCGACGCAGTTCACGATGAAGGGCGTGCGGGTGTCCTCGCGGGCGTAGAAGCCGCGCAGGACGAACAGGTACACCGAGAAGCCGACGAGGCCCAACGAAAAACCCATGAGTGCGCGCGACGTGTTGTGTGCTGCCCCGGCAGTGAAATTGCCGTGTTGCAACAGCGCGCCGATCATGGGTCGTGCATTGACGAAGAAGAGCACACTTGCGGGCAGCACCAGCAACGTCGTCAGGCGAACACCCAGCGACAGCCGGTCGACGAACTCGCGGTCGTCACGGCGTGCGGCGGCACGCGCAAGGCCCGGTGCAAAGGTGGTCGCGATCGACACGGCGAGAAGCGCGTGGGGGAGTTGGAAGAATGTGAAGGCCTTGGTGTACGCGTCGGGGTCGCCGCTACCCGGGCGCGCAAGATTACGAACGACCACCAGCGCCACCTGATTGGCGGCAACGTAGCCGAACGTCCAAATCGAAAGGCGTGCGAGTCGTCGAACTGCGGGGTGCGACACGCTTGGCTTCGCAATGAACGACACCCCCGACAGTCGCGCGACGACGAGAACGATGAGCGCCGTCGAGGCGATGCCGACCGTGGCGCCCGTGCCGAGCAACCACCGCACGGTTCCGTTCG
>CAYFNP010000351.1:0-1838 GCA_964344425.1 uncultured Bifidobacterium sp.
CACTCGACTCTCGCGACCCTCGCCGCATCGGCGCTTCTCTTCTGGCAGGCCGGCGTCACCGTCGCCGACACCGCTGCACCCGGTCCGTTCGACGCCTTCGGCAGCATGGCCCTGTGGGCGCTGCACACCGAGGCGATTGATCTGATCGCGGTCGTCATCACGGTCATCACCGCATCGGTCGGCATCTTCCTCGTCGGTCGCCTGTCGGTGGAAGCACTCGCGCGCCGCAGCACGCTCGTGGCACAACTGCGCTTCGCCGTGACGCTGCAGGACATCCGCACCGTCATGTTGCTGCGCCGCCAGCTCAGCCAGGAACAAATGCGCGCCACCCCGTGGCTTGCCATCAAGCGCAACGGAAAACTGCCGCCCGTCATCCGCCGCGGCGTGCACAGCTTCCTCAAGTTCCCCGCGCGCCGTTTCGCGCGCATGAAGTTGATGGTCGTCCTTGCCGCCCTTGCCCAGGTTGCCGCCTACCGCGGAACCACTCCCGCGGTCGTCGCCAGCGGAATCTGCCTCTTCATCTTCGGTCTCGAACTCGTCGAACCTCTCTCGCAGGAAGTCGACAAGCCCGAGCGCACCGATTCGTTGCCCGTCGAACGCGGTGCGCTGATGCTGCGCCACCTCGTCGTACCCGCGGTGATGCTGGTCCCCTTCAGCATCGTCGCCGTCATCACCGCCGCGATCTTCGAACACGATGGCGCCGCAATCGCAACGGCTGCGATCCTCGCCCCGTTCGCGCTCGCCGCCGGAATGGCCGGCGCCACCATCAACGCAGTGAAGGGCGCACCCGACCCCGTCGGTGACAACTCGAAGACCCTCTTCATGCCGCCCGAGGTCGCGGGCATGACCACGATGACGCGCGCCGTCTGGCCCGTCGTCGTCGCCACGCTCGGCAGCCTTCCCGTGCTCGCCGTTCGCGAAGCCGTGCAGTCGGGCCGACACCCGGTCGCCATCGCCGCACAAATGTGCGTCGGTGTGGGCCTGCTGGTCTTCCTCGTCGCCGGCTGGGTGAGACAGCGCGACGCAATCCGACTGTGGTGGAAGAAAACGATCGACGAAGGCAAGCAGCAACAAAGGACGTCACGATGAGCCGACACCCGCAACCGCCCAGCCGACGGACCGGAAACGAATCCCCGCGCGTGCAACTACCACCCGCCGCACTCGAATCGTTCGCCATCGAAAAGGACTACGGCGACGCACCGGCACTGCATCCGCTCAACCTGCGCATCGAACATCACGAACGCGTCGCGCTGCTCGGCCACAACGGTTCGGGCAAGACCACCTTTCTGCGCATGGCCGCGGGTCTTCTGGATCCGTCGGCCGGCAGCGTCACCGTCAACGGTCATCAGCCCACCAGCCTCGAGGCCCGCACGCTGACCAGTTACCTCGCCGACACGCCGGTTTTCTACGACGACCTGTCGGTGTGGGAACACCTCGAATACGTCGCGCGCATGCACGGCGTCACCGATTGGGAACAGCACGCGGCCGACCTGCTCGACCACCTCGGCCTCTACGAACGTGCCGAGGAACTACCCCAGCGCTTCTCGCGCGGTCTGCGCCAGAAGGCCGCGATTGCAATCGCCTTCATCAGGCCCTTCGAGCTGCTGCTCGTCGACGAACCCTTCGTCGGCCTCGACGCCGCCGGCAAGGAAGCCCTCCTCGCTCTCTTCGACCAGGCCGCCACCGACGGCGCCACGCTCGTCGTGGCCACCCACGAACTCTCCTTCGTCAACCGGGTCGGCCGCATCGTCGCACTGCGCGACGGACACCTGATCCACGACGGCACACCCGACAACACCGACGTCGACGCCCTCGTGCGTCAGGACTCGCTCGGCTGA
>CAYFNP010000352.1:0-1837 GCA_964344425.1 uncultured Bifidobacterium sp.
GCGGTCGTGTCGATCAACCGTCTCCCGATGCGCGCGACGTTCGCATCGAGTGCGCGGACTCGGGTTTCGTTGAACGGCGAGTGGGCGGTGCAGCGCTGGGCGCATCCCGACCTTGTGCCCGCCGAGGCCGTCGGAGTGGTCGACGATTCGGCATGGCGCCGCATTCCCGTTCCCGGGAACTGGACGCTCTTTGGTCTCGGTGACCTGCCGCACTACACGAACGTGACGATGCCGTGGCCCGGCCTTCCGCCCGCGCTGCCGGAAGAGGTGCCGACGGTCGTGTACCGCACGACGTTCGATGCACCGACTCGCGGCACGGGCGAAGCGTTGGTGTTGCACGTGGGCGGTGCGGAAAGTGTGCACGCGGTGTGGGTGAACGGAGCGTTCGTCGGCTACGGAACCGACAGCAGGTTGCCCAGCGAATACGACATCACTGCAATGCTGCGCGACGGTCGCAACGACCTGGCGATCGTTGTGTGTCGGTATTCGGCGCAGAGCCATGTCGAAGATCAGGACCAATGGTGGATGGCCGGCCTGCACCGCGAGGTGTGGGTCGAGACCCGACCCACTGTGCACGTCGCCGACATTCGAGTTGATACAGGTCTCGCCGACGATGGCGCGGGTTCGCTGAAGGTCACCACGACAATTGGTCGCAACGATGGCCTTGCGGTATCCGACGGATGGTCGGTGCGCGTCGCCCTGAGTGACGGCGCGAGGCGCCTGAAGTTGCTCGAATCGCCGGTGGCCTCGGACGTGCGGCCGTACATCTTCGCCGGCCACGTGGCGACCGCCGAGGCACGGCTTGCCAAAGCGAAGGCATGGTCGGCGGAAACGCCCCACCTCTACGGCCTCGTGATCGAACTCGTCGACCCGCGCGGGCACGTCATCGAAAGCATCGACCTGCGCACTGGCTTCCGACGTGTCGAAATTCGCGACGGCGACTTCTTGGTCAACGGCCGTCGCGTGATGATTCAGGGCGTCAACCGCCACGACCATCACCCCGAACGCGGCAAGGCCGTGTCGGTCGAGGACATGCGCGCCGACTTGTTGTTGATGAAACAGCACAACGTGAACGCGGTGCGGTGTTCGCACTATCCGAACGATGCGCGGTTCCTCGACCTGTGCGATGAAATCGGCCTGTACGTGGTCGACGAGGCGAACGTCGAAAGTCACGCGTGGAACACGAGCCTGTGCCACGACGCGCGGTACTCGCCAACGATCATGTCGCGCATTACGCGAATGGTCGAACGCGACCGCAACCATCCGTGCATCGTCATGTGGTCACTCGGCAATGAATCCGGGTATGGAAACGTTCATGATGCCGCGGCGGCATGGATCAGGTCGAACGACGCGTCGCGTCCGGTGCACTACGAACCCGCGGTGTTCCACACCAACTGGTTCGACGGTGGAGTCGGCGCGACCGACGTCGTGTGCCCGATGTACGCGCCGATCGACGCCATCGTGTTCTACGGCAAGTCGCCGAAGCGTCGTAGGCCTCTCATCATGTGCGAGTACAGCCACGCAATGGGCAATTCGAATGGTTCGCTCGCCGACTACTGGGACGCCTTCGACAACACGCCCGGCCTTCAGGGTGGTTTCGTCTGGGAATGGAAGGATCACGGCATCACCCAGGAGCTCGCCGACGGTTCGAAGCGGTTCGCTTTCGGCGGTCAGTTCGGTGACCGTCCGAACGACGGCAACTTCGTCGCCGACGGACTGGTGCATTCAGATCTGACACCGCATCCCGCGATGCGCGAACTGGCGTGGGTGCACCGACCCGTCGCCGTGTCACTGGTTGCTCGCGGGGGTGCGAGGCGGTTGCGGATCCGCAACCGCC
>CAYFNP010000353.1:0-1817 GCA_964344425.1 uncultured Bifidobacterium sp.
GGGCGAACACGTCGGTGAGGCTTTCGACGAGACCTTCCTGCACGGCTCTCAACGAATCGGCAAGTTGGGGCCGCGTGCGCGATGAACCGATGATCTCGGCGCGTGTGAACCGCATGACGCGACTGGCGTCGGACGTTGCCCGCTCGAAGAACGCGCGCACGACCGCAGCGAATTCCGCGGCGTTCGTCGCAGCGTTGGCCGCGGACGCAAAGTCGTCAAGGTAGATGCCGGTGGCGCCTTCGTACTGTTTGAGACGCGCCGCGACGACGAGACCTTCGCGGTCGCCGAAGTAGTGGTACAGCGTCGCAACGGACACGCCGCTGTCACGTGCGATGTCATTGACACGAAGCGATGGCTCTCCACCTGCCTCGATTGCCGCCACGGTGACCTCGACGATGCGATCCATCGTCGCCTGCGCAACGTCCGAGCGGGCCTTCATGAATTCGTAATCTAACGCCGATTCAATCGTCGCGCTTGCGCCAACCCGTCAACTTCGCAAGCAGGTAGCCGAGAACGAGAGATGCAACGACGAGAGTCCACGTCGGCCAACGCGGAGACGCAACGATGAGGTTGACTTCCGCTCTTTCGTTGTTCAGGACAACAAACAGTGCGGAGACCGCGAAGATCAACAGCCACAGGACTTGGCGTCCACTCGGCCGCCAACCCTTGCCCTTCGATTCGGCTCCGTTGTTGTTTCGGCCCATGTCGTTGCTGCTCACCATTTCATCCAACACCTAATGGAGGATCGTCATTCCGCCGTCGACGACGATGCTCGCACCGTTCAGGAAGCTCGCCGCGGGCAGGCACGCACTCAATGTCATTTGCGCCACTTCTTCTGGTTCGCCGTAGCGCCGCAGCGGAACCTTGCGCTTGGCGTAGATCGTCTTTGCCTCGTCGGGAATCGCCGCCGTCATTGCCGTGTTGATGGGGCCCGGGCAGATGGTGTTCACGTTGATGCCGTGCCGGCCGAGTTCAGTCGCGAGGCTCTTCGTCAGACCGACGACGGCGTGCTTGGCCGCGCTGTACGCAGCAAGGCCCGGGGTCGCGACGATCGCCTCGGTCGATGCGACGTTGACGATCCGACCGAAACCTGCCTCTTTCATGTGCGGCACGACGAGACGCACCAGATGCGCGTAGGCACTGACGTTCACCGCGAGCGTCGCATCCCAAGCCTCGGCGAAGGAATCCTCGTCGGCGAAGACCGACGACGCCCGACTGATGCCCGCGTTGTTCACGAGAATGTCGATCGCGCCGAAACGCGCGATTGTCGCATCGACGAGCGCACGCCGATCGGCGTCACGCGTGACGTCGGTGGCGAGACCCAGCACGCGCTCGGCGCCGTGTGCGGCGGTGATTTCATCGACCACTCGGCTGACGCGATCGGCACCAAGGTCGGCAACGACGACGTTGGCCCCTTCGTCGGCGAACAGGTGCGCGGTTGCACGACCCATTCCGCTTGCGGCACCGGTGACGATCACCGTGCGGCCGGCAACCGAACGATCGAGTGAGGTCAGCCGCGCCATTCGAACCGACCGCCCATGCCGTAGGCGGGCAGATGCAGTGCGCGGTACGGCTGGACCCGCATGAATCCCGTTCCCGGTGAGGCGTCCGGGCCGCCCGGCGCGAATGCGTTCAGGTCGTAGTCGAAAATGCCGGTCCACAAGCGGCGCTTGGTCTCGACATCGGAGTGCAGGGTCGCGGTGCCCCAGATCTCGACACCGTCACCTTTTTCCGTCACCTGCCAGTGCAACGCGACGTGATTGTTGTGGCGCACGTTCTTCGCCTTCACCGAATCGTCACCGACCATGATCCAGATG
>CAYFNP010000354.1:0-1816 GCA_964344425.1 uncultured Bifidobacterium sp.
GCTAGTCGATCGAACCGATTTGGGTGCCGACCTCGTAGGTCTCACCCTCTTCACCCGAAATGCGCACGACACCGGCGATCGGCGCTTCGATGTCGTTTTCCACCTTGTCGGTTTCGAGGCGGTAGAGCACGTCACCCGGCTGGACCTCTTGGCCGTCCTCGACGAGCCATTCGACGAGAGTGCCTTCGGTCATCGAAACACCGAGCTTGGGGATGCTGATGGGGGTTGCCATGGGCTTCTTTCTATCTGCTTTCGGTGGCAGGCTACGAGTCATGAGCGACAACGCCGGAACCCCCAACGACGAAACCGTCCTCCCGTGGTGGATGAACCCCGTCAACATCGTGCTGATGGTCGTCGCTGCAGCGGTGCTCGCGGCAGCCGCGGGTTTCGTCTTCGGCGAGTCCAGGGGCAAGGGCAGCCACAACGGTGCCGACGTCGGGTTCCTGCAGGACATGCGGATCCACCACGAGCAGGCCGTCAACATGAGCCTCATCTACCTCGATGTGTCCGCGACGGGCATGGGCGAGGGTTCCGAATCGCGCGGCACCCTGCGCCTGATTGCGCGCGAGATCATCGTCAACCAGTCGAACGAATCGGGACGCATGGTTCAACTGCTGCGTCAGTTCGGTGCGGCCGAAACGAACGAGACCGACCAAGTGATGGGTTGGATGGGCGAACCCACTCCCCTTGCCCAGATGCCGGGTTACGCAACCGACGACCAGATGAAAGCACTCCAAGAGTCACGTGGCAGCGAAGCCGACCGCATGTTCGCCGAATTGATGATTGCCCACCACGAGGGCGGCATTCACATGGCCGAGCACGTGTCGATGCACGGATCGAACGACGAAGTTGCCGCGATGGCCGCCTCGATGGTGAAAGCGCAACGCGGCGAGATCTCCGAGATGGAGAAACTCGCCGCGGCGATCGGCTGACGTTTACTTGTTCGTCTTCTTGACCGCAGCGACGACATCGTCGACCTGCGGAAGGAACGCTGTTTCGAGGTTCTTCGCGTAGGGAATCGGAATGTTCTTGCCACCGACGCGCTGCACCGGTGCGGCGAGCGAACCGAAGAGTTCCTCGTGGATGCGGCTCGACAGTTCGGCGCCGAATCCGCAACGCGTGACCGCCTCGTGCACGACGACCGCACGCTTGGTCTTCGCGACCGATGCCATGACGGCGGCCTCGTCCCACGGAACGATCGAACGCAGGTCGACGACCTCGGCGCTGATGCCCTCGGCGGCAAGCGCCTCGGCAGCCTGCTTGCACGTGTGGACCTGGCGTCCGTACGTGATGAGCGAGACGTCCTTGCCTTCGACGACGGTGTTCGCCTTGCCCAGGGGCACGCGGTAGTCACCGGCCGGCACGTCGCCCGCGTAGGCGGGGTCCCAGTACATCAACATCGGCTCGACGAAGAGCACGGGGTCGGGATCGAAGATCGAGCTGATGAGCAGGCCCTTGGCGTCGGCAGGGCTCGACGGGATCGCAACCTTCATGCCCGGCGAGTGCACGGCAAAGGCCTCGAGCAATTCGGAGTGCTGCGCACCGAAGCCACGACCGGCGCCCGCGCTGGTGCGGATGACCATCGGCACGGTGGTCTGGCCGCCCGACATGTAACGGATCTTCGCGGCATGGTTGGTGATCTGGTCGAGACACACACCGATGAAGTCCATGATCATGATTTCAGCGACGGGCTTGTAGCCGGCGATCGCTGCTCCGACGGCGGCACCGATGATTGCCTGCTCGGAGATCGGCGTCTTGCGCACGCGGTCGGTGCCGTACTTCGTGGAGAGACCCTTGGTGATCTTGTACACGCCGC
>CAYFNP010000355.1:0-1811 GCA_964344425.1 uncultured Bifidobacterium sp.
TGGGAAGAAGCCGCGGTCAACGCCCTCTGCAACTCGACCAGTTACCGCATGCTCGTGTCGAAGAACGGCGCGCAGATGAAGCAGGGCGACGTTGTCCTCATCTGGGGCGCGACCGGCGGAATCGGTGCGTACGCGGTTCAGTACGTGTTGAACGGCGGCGGCATTCCCGTCGGCGTCGTCAGTTCCCCCGACAAGGCCAAGATCCTCCACGACATGGGTTGCGAGGCCGTTATCGATCGCAAGAGCGCGAATTACCGGTTCTTCGATGACGACGGCAACCACAATGAGAAGGAATGGCGACGTCTCGGCAGCGACATCCGCGATCTTGTCGGTGAAGACCCGGACATCGTGTTCGAACATCCGGGTCGGTCGACTTTCGGTGCGTCGATGTACGTGGCAAAGCGCGGGGGAACCGTCGTCACGTGCGCGGCGACGAGTGGCTTCATGATGGAGTTCGACAACAGGCACTTCTGGATGCGCCTGAAGCGCCTCGTCGGCAGCCACTTCGCCAACTACCGCGAGGCGTGGGAGGCCAACCGTCTCATCGCCAAGGGCATGATCCACCCCGTCATGTCGCAGGTCTTCGACCTGAGCGCCGTGGGCGAGGCCGCGTATCAGGTGCACCACAACATGCACGAGGGCAAGCTCGGCGTGCTGTGCCTCAGCCCCGAAGCGGGCCTCGGAATCGAGGACCCCGCACTGCGGGCCAAGGTCGGCGAGTCGAAGATCAACATGTTTCGTCGCTAGACGAAGCAAAATGGAACGATAGAGCCATGTTGCTGACTGAAATCGACCACGTTGCAATCGCCGTCCGCGACCTCGAGGCGGCCATCGACTACTACCACCGCGCCTTTGGCGCCGAGGTCGAGCACCGCGAAGTCGTCGAGAGCGACGGCGTCGAAGAGGCTCTCCTGAAAGTTGCCGAGAGCTACGTGCAGTTGCTCACGCCGACGCGCCCCGATTCGCCGGTCGCCAAGGCCATCGAAAAGCGCGGCGAAGGTCTCCACCACATCGGATACCGCGTCGCCGACTGCGGCAAGGCTCTCGAGTCGATGATTGCCGCGGGTGCACAGCCCATCGACAAGGCTCCGCGACCCGGCAGTCGCGGGACCACCGTCGCGTTCATCCACCCCAAGGGTTCCTTCGGCACGCTCATCGAGCTCGTCCAGGAGTGACGTCACGGGTTATCTAGCCGCTGTCCTTGGCCTCATCGGCGGCTACTGGGTGGTCGACACCGTCCAGAAGAATCTGCGACGCATCCGCAAGTACACGCTGAACGTCGGCATGCCGCAGATCGCTGCCGTGTGCACGTGGACCGCCGTTGGTGCGTTGCTGTTGCACCGCGAATCGACGCGGGCGTTCCTTTCGCTGGCCGCCATCGCGGTGTTCACCGGCCTGTTGGCACTTTCGATCATCGATGCCTACACGCACCGCGTGCCGCGTTACGTCACCGGCTTGATGATCGTGAGTGGGGTGCCGTTGATCGTCCTCGACGCGATCTGGCACTGGGACCCGACCGAACTCTTGCGTGGCTTCGCCGGTGCAGTCGGTCTGTTCGTTGTCTACATGTTCATCTCGGCAGTTTCGCGTGGCGGCTTCGGTCGTGGCGACGTGATGCTGGCGCCGTCTGTCGGACTGTTGTTGGCGTACCGCGGATGGGACGTCCTCATCCGGGGAACCGTCTACACGTTCGTCCTCGCCGGTGTCGTCAGCGCTGTGCTCATCATGATGCGCGCTCTCGACCGCCGCGACCACATCGCGTTCGTGCCCTACATCGCCGTGGGCGCGTTCCTTGCATTCCTCATCTAGGC
>CAYFNP010000356.1:0-1810 GCA_964344425.1 uncultured Bifidobacterium sp.
TCTCGACGAACGTCGGCAGCGCGTCGGGAACGACGACCTTGACGGCGTTCGAATCGCCGCCGGAACAGCCGAGCGCGGCTGCCGAGGCCAGCACAAACAGTGCCAACGCCGACAGCCGCGCCATGCGACTGACGTTAGCGGCTCGTCGCCGCGGCGCAATTTTTACGGCAACGAGAAACGCCGTCCCTCGTACTCGACCCAGATTGAGGCGGGGTTCGCCGACACACCAAGACCGATGCTTGCGATGTTCCCCCAGCCGCTCCATGTACGACCACAGTCCCAGTCCCAACACGAGACACCGCTGAGAGTCGAGCCCTGAACGCTGACGGATCCGCTGGCGCTGAAGCCGATGTAAGGAGACGAACTGTAGACGCGCAATGACGCGTTGACGGAGGCGGAGATTCGGAATCTGACGACCGCTAGGTCAACCTGAGGCGAGTTCCACGAGAAGCCTGCCGAGACGCTGAAGTCGAAGCTGCCACTCGAGGAGATGTTGCCCGCGAAGTTGAACGTGATCCCGGTGACCGCGAAGGAACCCGACACGTTGAAGTAGGTGTTGCCCCGATAGCGCTGGCCACCCGAGTAGGCAACGTTGCCCATCTTCACCGTTCCGTTGATCTTCATGATGCCGAGATTCACACTCGCCCCGAGACTCGCGTCAAAGGTGCCGTCGGAGTTGATCGCAATCGAGCCACTCGCCGAAATGCCCGTCACGGCGAGCGAAACGGAGGCGAACATGCCCTCCTTGCCGGGCTCGTTCGAGATCGAGAACGCACCGTTGGCCGCAACACCCGCAGCAGACAACGAGGCATTGCCCGTCATCGTGAACCGGAATGCGCTGTTGACGCGCGAGAAGTTGCCGCTGAAGGCAACGTTGACCGAGTTCAATACCTTGACCGTCGTCGACAATCCGAACGACCAGTTGCTTCCCGACTTGCTTCCCGTGACATTGACTGCTGCGCTGAACCCGACGAGGCTGAGGTTGCCACTACCGGTGAACGAGAAGTTGCCATCGGTGCCGAAATCGCCCTTGATGCTGAGGTTGCCGCCGATACTTCCGGACCCGATCGAGAACGACGCGCTGAACTGCGCGAAGGTCTGGTTACTGGCCCGGCCGATGATGACGGAGCCCTTGGCAGCAAAGCCACCGAGGTTGATACTGATGTTCTCGGCACCAATACGGAAGTCGCCCGCCGCTGCATTGACGGTCTGGCCGTCGCGGTTGACGATCTTGATGCCCGGATCTGCCTTCCAGACCACCTGGCCGGTGAGTTGCGCACTGAACACGCCGCCGACCGAGACCGTGCCGGTGATGTCGAACTGGTTCTGGTCGACGCGGCCCGTGACTCGGCCGAAGTTGTAACCGGCGACCGAACCCGTCGCGTCGAACGTGAGCGTCGGGAACTGACCGGCGGTGTAGTCGAGCGTGAACTTGCCATCGATCTTGACGAGTCCGTAGATCGTACGACTTGCCTGGATGTCAGCCTTGATCGACTGCAACTTGAAGTTCGCCATCGTCATCGCGAAGTCGACCTTCGTGACGTCCCCGAGGAAGGTGAAATCACCCTTTGCTTGAATTTCGGCGCTGCCGCTCTTCGGTCGCACCTTCACCGTCACCGATGCTGAGCGAATCTCGAGGAAACCCGGAACGATGCTGAGGTTGTCGATGCTGCCCGTGAGGTCGACCCACGGACCGTCGGTGATGTTGTAACCGACGTTGCCCTTCACCGAAACCTTGGTGTTGCCGATCGTGACGCCACCCGAGAAGGCGACGAACGATTCGGTCGGCGAGACCTTGATCTGCAACTTG
>CAYFNP010000357.1:0-1806 GCA_964344425.1 uncultured Bifidobacterium sp.
GGTTCTCGGGGTTCATCGCCGTCTCCCAGAGCTGCTCGGCGTTCATCTCGCCGAGACCCTTGAAGCGCTGCACGCTGACGTTCTTCGTCTTGAAGGAGGCGACCGCCTCGTCGCGCTCCTTCTCGCTGGACGCGTATTTCGTCTCCTTGCCGGTGCTGATGCGGTAGAGGGGCGGCTGCGCGATGTAGAGGTAGCCCGCCTCGATGATCGCCGGCATGTAGCGGTAGAAGAAGGTGAGGAGCAGCGTGCGGATGTGCGCGCCGTCGACGTCGGCGTCGGTCATGATCACGATGCGGTGGTAGCGCAGCTTCGCGATGTCGAAGCGGCTGTTCGAATCCTCCATGCTCGAGTCCTGGATCCCGGCGCCGAGCGCCATGATCAGCGTGCGGATGTTGTCGCTGCCGAGGATCTTGTCGATGCGTGCCTTCTCGACATTGAGCAGCTTGCCGCGCAGCGGGAAGATTGCCTGGAATCGTCGGTCGCGCCCCTGCTTCGCCGAGCCGCCCGCCGACTCGCCCTCGACGATGTAGAGCTCCGACTTCGCCGGGTCGCGCTCCTGGCAGTCGGCGAGCTTCCCCGGCAGTGCGCTCCCTTCGAGGGCGCCCTTGCGCATGACCAGCTCTTTCGCCTTGCGCGCCGCCTCGCGTCCGCGCGCTGCGTTCAACGCCTGTCGAATGACCTCCTTGCCGTCGGACGGATTCTCCTCGAGGAACTGCGTCAGCCCCTTGTTGACGGCGGTCTGGACGATCCCCTTCACCTCGGCGGTGCCGAGCTTTGCCTTCGTCTGCCCCTCGAACTGCGGGTCGACGAGCTTCACGCTGATCACCGCAGTCAGCCCCTCGCGGACATCCTCGCCCGTGAGATTCGGATCGTTCTCCTTCATCGCGCCGTTCTTGCGTCCCCAGTCGTTCAACGAGCTTGTCAGCGCGGCGCGGAATCCGGTGACGTGGGTACCGCCGTCGATCGTGTTGATGTTGTTCGCGAAGGCGAGGAGTGTCTCCGACCACGAATCGCTCTGGTACTGGAAGGCGACCTCGACACTCGTCGTCCCCTCGATCCCCTCGATGTAGACGGGGCGATCGTGCGTGGCCTTGCGCTTGCGGTTCAGGTGGCGAACGAAGGAGACGATGCCGCCCTGGAAGTAGAACGTCGCCTCGCGATCGGCGCGATCGTCGATCAGCGTCATCCAGAGACCCTTGTTCAGGTAGGCCGATTCGCGCAGCCGATTCGCCAGCGTTTCGAAGGAGAACTCGGTGGTCGAGAACATCTCCGGATCCGGCAGGAAGGTCGTCAGCGTTCCGCGTCGACCGGCCGTTGGATTGCCCTTGATCACCTTGGTGCGCGGCACACCACGCTCGTACTCTTGCGACCAGACAAATCCATCGCGCGCAGATTCGACGCGCAGCTTGATGCTCAGGGCGTTGACCACCGAGACACCGACGCCGTGAAGTCCGCCAGAGACCTTGTACCCGCCGCCGCCGAACTTGCCGCCGGCATGCAAGACGGTGTGCACGACCTCGAGGGCATCCTTGCCGGTGGAGTGCTTGCCGACGGGGACACCGCGGCCATCGTCGGCAACGGTGATCGAATTGTCCTTGTTGATCCGCACGACGATGCGCGTTGCGTGACCAGCCATCGCTTCGTCGACCGAGTTGTCGACCACTTCGTAGACGAGGTGATGCAAGCCGCGCTCGTCGGTCGAGCCGATGTACATGCCGGGACGTTTTCGAACCGCTTCGAGTCCTTCGAGGACCTGGATGCTCGATGCGCCGTATTCGCCCGTCGCCTTCTTTGCGCGGCCCCCAG
>CAYFNP010000358.1:0-1797 GCA_964344425.1 uncultured Bifidobacterium sp.
TGGGGTTCAAGTTGCTCGCGTCGGGACTGTCGTCGTGCATGGAAAACCCGCGCAAATCGGCCAAGGCCGGATACTCCGTCGAAGAAGTAGAGAAGCTCTTCCTCAAGCTTTCGTAGTTGCCACAGCATCGTGCTGGAGCAGACGTCCGCGTCGCTCACCGTGTCCACACATCACGGGTATGAACCTGTGTGACCCTGTCTCGACATCGGCTGTAGCACGCGGTGCTACGCTCGACCCATGGCCACCTCCATCAGTCAACGCGAACTGCGCAATGACAGTGGGTCGATCATGAAACGCGTGGAAAATGGTGAGTCGTTCGTCGTCACCACGAACGGTCGCCCGATTGCCGAATTGCGCCCCCTGATCAGACCGCGAAGTGTGCAAACCGAAACTGCCCTCGCGACGTTCCGCGGTTCCGAACCCATCGACTTCGACGCACTTCGTTCGGATCTTGACCGCCTCATCGATCCGTATACGGACCTTGGGAAATGACGATGCACGATCTCGGCCTCCTCGATACCTCCGTCATCATCGACCTCCATCGGATCGACGCCGCTCGACTCCCCAGGAACTTCTCGGTCAGCGTGATCACCATGACCGAACTTGCCGCCGGACCTCTCGCCACCCGTGACGTAAGCGAACGTGCCCGGAGACAGGATGTGTTGCAACGGATCGAATCGCTCGTCGATCCAGTCCCGTTCGATATCAGTTGCCTCAGGGCTTTCGGTCGTGTGGTTGCCGCTGCGATGAAGAACGAGCGCAAACGAACACGTGCCCGCACCAATGACCTTCTCCTCGCCGCCACTGCATGCGCTCTGAACGTCCCATTGTTCACGCGGAACGCAGATGACTTTTTGGACCTGACGTCGGTAATCGACGTCGTCAGCGTCCCGCATCACGACGAGGGCGCTTAGGCCTCCATCACTACCGGAACGATCATCGGTCGCCGCTTGGTGCGTTCCGAGACGAACTTGCCGGCCGCACGACGAACTTCCTTCTCGAGGGTGTCGACGTCGCGGGTGCCGTTGGCGAGCGCTCGCTCGACCGCACTGGCCACAGCCTCACAGCCCTCGTCGATCAAGTCCTCCGCTTCTGGCGCATACACCCAGCCTCGGGTGATGAGTTCGGGACCGACGAGCACCTTGGCTGCACCGACGTCCACGGTGACGACGACGACCACGACGCCCTCTTCCGCGAGGACTCTCCTGTCGCGAAGCACGCCTTGGCCGACGTCGCCGACGATGCCGTCGACGTACAACATGCCGGCCGGCACGCGGTCGGTGCGCTCGATGCCGTGGTCGGTGATGGTGATGACGTCACCGTCCTCGCACAACACGACTCGTGACTCGGGAACGCCCATCGTCTGGGCGTGACGGGCATTGGCCACCATGTGGTGGTATTCGCCGTGGATCGGCACGAACCATTCGGGCTCGGTGATCGACAGGTACATCTTCAAGTCCTCGGCTTGGGCGTGGCCGGTCGCGTGTACGTCGGCGATGCCCGAGTGCACGACGTCGGCGCCGGCGCGCAGCAAGCCGTCGATGACCCGGTTGACATTGGACTCGTTCCCCGGGATCGCGTGGCTGGAGAAGATCACCGTGTCCTGCGGGCCGACCTTGACGAACTTTGAGTCACCCCGCGCGAGCAGCGACAACGCCGCCATCGGCTCACCCTGTGAGCCAGTCGAGATGACGCAGACCTTCTCGGGCGGATAGTCGTCGATGTCCTCGATGTCGACGAAACACTTGTCGGGCAACTTGATGAGGCCGAGATCGCGCGCCATGCGCACGTTGTTGA
>CAYFNP010000359.1:0-1790 GCA_964344425.1 uncultured Bifidobacterium sp.
CGGGGTGTGCGTTTCTCGGCCTGGGCCTTCTTGCCATGACCGCAAGCCAACCCGCCTCGACCAAGTGAGTCACGACGTATCCTGTCGTCATGCCGAAGGATCTCGATCGCGCGAAATACGTCTCGTTCACGTCGTTCAAGCGTGATGGCGGTGCAGTTTCGCTGCCCGTGTGGGTGGTTCCCTTCGAAGGGGGCTACGCGTTCACAACCGATCCGGACGCTTTCAAGGTCAAGCGGATCCGCAACAACCCGCGGGTGACGCTGAGGGTGTGCGGTGCGCGTGGTGGAGTGAAACCCGGCGTCGTCGAGCATCAGGGTCGTGCCGAGTACGTCGATGCCGACACTGCGGCGCGTGTGAACCGTGCAATCAAGCGCAAGTACTGGTTTGCTTACAGGGTGCTCATCGCGCCGTCGAATCTGTGGGCGAAGTTGCGTGGTGGGTCGGGGACCGCGGGTCATGCCGCGATCAAGGTGACGCTGGACAACCCGTGACGTTCGCGGTGCACCACGCCGCACCGCGCGGATTTCGTCAGGCGTTTCACCTCGAGCGCACGCGGTCAGGTGCGGGTGTGCCGCTGGTGTGCATGCACGGCTGGCCCGAGACAAAACGGATCTTCCACCGGGTCATCACGCCGCTGCGCGACGCCGGATTCGATGTGATCGTGCCCGACATGCGTGCATTCGGCGACTCTGACATTGGGCCCGATGGTTTCAACGATGTCGTCTCGCACGCCCGCGACATGTACGCACTGGTGCACGACCATCTGGGTTACGAGCGTGTCGTGCTGCTGGGTGGCGACATGGGCGGTCCGACCATCCAAGAGGCGGCGTTGCGCTGGCCCGAATGGGTGGACCGGATGGTTCTCTTCAATTCGCCGCTTCCGTACATGAAACAGGCGATGGCCGGCATGGCGACGCGGTCCGACCCTTCGACGCGTGATTACTACGAGCGTCAGGGCACCGATGCCGATGCATTGATCGCGGAACTTGCGACGCCCGAGTCACGCAGGAAATACATCGCCGAGTTCTACGGCCCACGTTTGTGGGCTCACCCCGGTGCGTTCGGCGCGGCCGACATCGACTTTCACACCGAACCGTTTGCTGACGCCCGGCGCCTGCGCGAGACGTTTGCGAACTACGAATCGGCTTATCCGAACGGTCGACGCGTCGAGCGGCCGTTGTTCGGGCCGAATGCTCACACGCCGACCTTGATCCTTTTCGGGACGAGTGATCACGTGATCTACCCGGATTTCGACAAGATGGCAGAGGTTGTCTTTGCGCGTCATGCAGGCCCCGTACGGATCGATACGTGCGGTCACTTCGTGCCGTGGGAGGCACCCGAAGCCCTGGTTTCCCACACAGTCGACTTCTGTCGCGACCTTCTCGGATCGGTCGAGACGTGACGACGTACGAGTCTGCGACCAAGGATCTCGTCGACGCGATCGATGCGGTCGTCGAGGAATGGCTGAACGCACTGGCGGTCGGCACCATGCAACGCCTCGGCGGTGTGCCGTCGGAAACATTCCGCGAGCACGCCCGTGTCGCGGCTGTGGAGGGTGCTGCCGAAACGATGCGCCGACTGCGCGATGCGGTGTCCATCGATGTCGATTCCCAGCGCGTGAACCCGTTGCAGATTCTTCGCGATGCCGTCTGCTTTCCGACCGCCGTGTTGAACCAGGCAGGTGTCGTAGCCCCCGAGCGCGACGAGTTCGATCAGCGCATCAATCCGGACGACATCTACGGCATCTGTCCCGCGCACTGGAACGACGTCCACGAATCGCTCACCGAGCC
>CAYFNP010000360.1:0-1788 GCA_964344425.1 uncultured Bifidobacterium sp.
CCGAATTCGCGGTCGCAGATCGGCTTCGGTGCGGGTGTCCACTTCTGTTTGGGCGCGCCGTTGGCGCGGCGCGAATTGGCCATCGGCTTCCGTGCGTTCGTCGACCACATCGACGACTTCGAGTTGGTCGACCCCGGCATGAAGTTCGAATACCAGAAGAACTTCGCGCTGCGGGCGTTGACCACGCTGCCGATCAACTTCACGAAGAAGAAGTAGCGGCGTGCCACGCCTGTTGTCGCTGGCCGCGGGCGTGCACCCCACGTTGCCGCCGGCCCGAATGGTCGAAGTTGCCGCGGCAGCGGGTTGGCCGGCGTGCGGTGTGTGGTTCGACGGTGCCTCGTGGACCGATGCGACGACACGAGAGGTACGTCGACGCCTCGACGACACGGGCATTGTCGCTCTCGATATCGAGCCGATCATTCCGGCCGACGGTGCCGACGACCACGCCGAACGTCTGGTTGCAGCCGCGGCCGAGATCGGTGCGCGCAACATCTTGTTCACGAGCAGGGTGAAGGACCAGGTGTTCAACACGCGTCGCTACGGCGAGTGCTGCGACATGGCGGCACCGCACGGCATCACCGTGGTGTGCGAGTTCCTGCCGATCTTCCCGTTGAACACGCTGTCGATGGCCACCGAGATCGTCCGCGACGCGGCACGACCGAACGGTGGTGTCCTCATCGACAACCTGCACTTCTCGCGTTCGGGCGCCACGTTTCAGGAATTGGCCCGTCTCGACCGGGCGTTGTTCCCGTACATCCAGATCGCCGACGCGCCGGCAGCCGTGCCGCAGGGTTTCGAGGCGTTGCTCGACGACGCGGTGAACGGCCGCATGTGCCCGGGCGAAGGCGGCCTGCCGATCGCCGAGATGTGCGCGGCGATTCCCGACGTGCCGATTTCCTTCGAGGTGCGGTCGAAGGCGTTGCGCGAAGGGTTCAGCGACGACGTCGAACGCGCGCGTCACCTGCTGTCGTTCTGTACGTCGCTCGCCTGATTCGACGTGAACTAGTTCATCCGTGCGTAGACGGCGTCCTTCGTGGCCGCCCACTCGTCGAGCATCGGCAGAATGACCTCGGGTCCTTCGGGTGGCAGCGTGAGAATCGCGCGCGTGATGCCCTCTTCGAAGAGGTTGCACAGTCCGTCGACCGTGGTGTTCGCGCCGAACACGCTGACGTCGAGCGTGCGCCAGTCGCGGCCGACCTTGTCGCAGGCTTCCTCGAGCATCTTCAACCGGTTGGCCAGTGACGGCCGCGCAGAGATCGGCATCCAACCGTCGGCCCACTTCGCGACCTCGCCGAGCAGGCGTGGCCCGGTGCCGCCGCCAAGGTGAATCTTCGGCCCGCCCTGCTGCACCGGTTTCGGCCATTGCCAGGTCGGGGGGACCGTCACCAGTGCCCCGTCGTATTCGGCCACGTCGTTGCGCCACATCACGCGCATGGCCTCGGCGACTTCGCGGGTCTTGTCCCAGCGTTCGCGGAACACCGCACCGTGGCTTTCCATTTCATCCTGGTTCCAGCCGACTCCGACACCGATCTCGACACGACCGTTGCTGAGGAAGTCGAGCGACGAGATCTGCTTCGACGTCCAGATGGCATCGCGCTGTGCGGCCAACATCACGCCGGTGCCGAGGCGCAGATTCTTCGTCACCGCCGCGGCCATCGACAGCGCGACGAATGCGTCGAGCATGTGCGAGTACTCCTTGGGCAACGGCTCGCCGCTGAGGCTGCCCGGCCAGGGCGACTTGCGACTGGTCGGGATGTTGCTGTGTTCGGGCACCCAGAAGCTTTCGAA
>CAYFNP010000361.1:0-1781 GCA_964344425.1 uncultured Bifidobacterium sp.
TGGCGGATCGTGAAGACGATGGGCAACAAGCTCACCCGTCTGCAGCCGATGGGTGGTTTCGCCGCCGAATCAGCGGCGGCCATCACGCTCTTCTTTACTTCGGCGAAGGGCATTCCCGTCTCGACGACGCACACGGTCACGGGGGCCATCGTCGGCGTCGGCTCGTCGCGCAGATTGAGTGCGGTGCGATGGGGTGTGGCCCGTCGGGTGGTCTGGGCCTGGGTTCTCACCATTCCGGGCTCGGCCATCGTGGCCGCCGGTACCTATGCGATCGTGGCGGTGTTGTCGTGAGGTCCTGGGTCGACCGCCGCGCCATCGTCTTCTTGTGCTTTGCCCTGGTTTGCCTTGTACTGATTTGGCCGTGTCCCGAGCAGTTCCGGTGGGTGGGCGTCGTCATGTCCACCGGCTATCTGGTGCTGGCCGTCATGTCATGGGCCGATCACCTCGGCAGATGGAAGTCCTACGACAAGCACTGACAGACTCTCTCCGTGCTGAAACGTCGTCAGCGGGGTGACACCCCGCTTCCCGTCGAGACACCCGCGGTTGCGGCGATGTCGCTGGAACAATTCCGTACCGCACTGAACGCGGTGCCGTTCGGGGTCGTCATCGTTGGTGCAGACGGAGTCGAGACCTGGCGCAGTCGCGGTCTCTACGAATTGCTCGGACACGGGGTGGGGGTCGACGAGGCGAACGCGGTGATTGCATCGTTCGCAGCCCGGGCGGTTCGGGGCAAGGGATCGAAACAGAAGATCGACATCGAGGGTCCTCCCGAACGCAGCCTCGAACTGCGTGGCGTGCCGATGGTCAACGGCGGCGGATTGGTTCTTGCCGAGGACCTGACCGAACGAATGCTGACCGATCGCGTACGGACGGACTTCGTGGCGAACATCAGCCACGAACTGAAGACCCCGATCGGTGCGTTGTCGCTTCTTGCCGACACGGTCCGCGCCGAACTCGGTGAACGCGACGAGACTCTCCGTCGGCTGGCCGACCGAATGGTCGATGAAACAACTCGGGTGTCGCGAATCATCGACGATCTCCTCGAGTTGGCCAGTATCGAGTTCGTCGGAGTGTCGCGGCGCGAGGACGTCAACCTCGGTCCGTTGGTGCGTGAAGTCGTCTCTCGTTTCGAACACACCGCTCGTGCCAAGCAGGTCTCGCTGAATCTCGTCATGGCCGACGCGCCGCTCGAGGTGCACGTCGACCCACGTCAGATGCAAACGGCAATCGGCAACCTCGTCGAAAATGCAATCAAGTACACCGACGCGCACGGCTCTGTTGCCGTTGACGCGCGTGTAGCCGAGGGCTGGCTGACGGTCATCGTCCACGACACTGGCGTGGGCATTCCCGTCGACCATCTCGACAGGGTCTTCGAGCGCTTTTATCGGGTCGACGACGCACGGGCCCGCGCGACCGGCGGCACGGGTCTTGGGCTGGCGATCGTGCGGCATGTGGCGACGAACCATGGCGGCGAGGTGAACGTGAGGTCAAGTCTCGGTGAAGGTTCGACATTCACCCTCCGGATTCCGTTGTCGCTCGGCTGAACCTCGACCACACTGACACCATGACTTCACCGATCGTGCTGATCGTCGAGGACGAGGAGTCCTTTGTCGAGGCGCTGCAGGTAGGTCTGAAGCGCGAGGGCTTCCGTGTGCAGGTCGCGATGGACGGCGAAGCTGCGCTCGACATGTTCGATCTGGTCCGACCCGACCTTGTTCTTCTCGACGTCATGCTGCCGAAAATGTCGGGCATCGACGTCTGTCGGCAGTTGCGCAAGCGGT
>CAYFNP010000362.1:0-1777 GCA_964344425.1 uncultured Bifidobacterium sp.
TTCGCGCTCGGCAGTCTCGGTGCAGGCCTGTCGCCGAACGTTGGCTTCCTCATCGCGACCCGCGCGATCCAATCCGTTGGTGGAGCGCTGATGGTGCCGACTTCGATCGCGCTTGCGCTTCCCGAATTTCCACCGGAACGCCGCAGTTTGGCGGTTGGCGTGTGGGGGTCGATCGCCGCGCTGGCCGGCGGTCTGGGTCCGCCACTGGGTGCGGGTGTCATCGAACTCGGCGGGTGGCGATGGATCTTCTTCATCAACATCCCCGTTGTGGTCATTGTCGTCGTGCTCGGGCGCAGGGTGCTGCGCGAGTCGAAGGGTTCGTCAACCGGCGCGCGCCTTGACATGGTTTCGGTTCCACTTGGCACGATCGGTCTGGCCCTGCTGACGCTGGGCGTGCTCGAGGGCGAGAAGTGGGGTTGGACGAGCCCGTCGATCATCGGCTGTTTCGTGGGTGCGGTGGTGTTCGGCGTCGTGGTGGTGCGGCGTTCGGCGACGCATTCTGAACCGTTGCTCGATCTCTCGATCTTCCGACATCGTCGGTTCAGCACGGCCTCGGTTGCGACGTTCACTCTGAACCTGCCCGTTGCCGGTTTTTGGTTCAGTGCGCCGTTGTTCTGCCAGACGGTGTGGCACTGGTCGGTGCTGAAGAGCGGCTTTGCCATCATGCCGACGCCGGTGATCATCTTCGTGACCGCGACGATCGCCGGTCGCTGGTCGGACCGCGGGTTGATCAAGCCGATCATCGCGGCGGGAATTGCGTGCTGTGCGGTGGGAATCGTCGGTCTTGCGATCTTCCTCGACGCCGAGGCGAACTACTGGGCGCACTACCTGCCGTTCGCCGCGATCTACGGCGTGGGTTTGGGTCTGTCGTGGTCAACCTTGACCGCGGCCGCATTGATCGGGATCGACCACGAGAAGTTCGGCGTTGCGAACGGCACCAACCTGACGTTCCGACAGGTCGGTGGAGCGATGGGCGTCGCGATGTCGATCGCCGTTGCGGGTCAGGCCGGAGTCGCGGGATCGGCGTCGGGTTTCCACCGCGTGTGGGTGGTCCTTGCGGTGTGGATGGTGTTCACGGCGGCGTTCTTCTTGTTCACGTATCCGCGTCAAGAAGCGGTCGACGCTTAGGTCGCAGTCGCTAGATTGGCGCGGTGCCCGATTCGTCGAACCTGATTGCATTCATCGGTGCCACGGCGATTCTGCTGATGATCCCCGGCCCGGCGATCATTCTCAATCTCAACCGGACCCTCGCCGATGGTCGGTCGCACGGACTCGCCACGGTGGCCGGTCTGGAAATCGGCGATCTGATCCAGGCCTCGCTCGCGGCGTTCGGTTTGAGTGCGGTGCTTGCAACCTCGGTGCGAACGTTCAACGCGATCAAATGGGTGGGTGTGGCCTACCTCGTCTACACGGGTGTGAAGACTTTGATCTCGCGGCCCGACGAGCTGAAGACCGACGCGACGCACACCACCCTGAAGCAGTCGTTCCGGCAGGGCATCGTGGTGAACGCGTTGAACCCAAAGACGTCGCTGTTCTTCCTTTCGATCTTTCCGCAGTTCGTCGACCCCAACGCCGACAACGCGAAGATCCAGTCACTCGTTCTCGGGGCGGTATTCGTCGTCATGGCGACGCTGTTCAACGGTACGTACACGTTTCTTGCCAGTGGCTTGCGTGATGTAATGCTGCGTGGCCGCGCGGTGTACGTGATGCGGCGGTACGTGTCGGGGTGTGCGTTTCTCGGCCTGGGCCTTCTTGCCATGACCGCAAGCCAACCCGC
>CAYFNP010000363.1:0-1774 GCA_964344425.1 uncultured Bifidobacterium sp.
TCGTTCACCCCGCCGGCGAAGAAGAGCTCGGGCAGATTGTCACCGTTGCAGTCGAACGTCGCCACGCCGCCTCCGACGAAGAACGGAAACTCGCCGTCGTAGGCGTGGTCGACACCTGCAGCAACGGTTTCGTCGACGAACTTCGGTGTCGACAAGGACGAACCGTCGGAACCGCCGAGTCGGGACGCAACGAACACCCCCGCACCGATGGCGACGATGGGAAGAACGACGAGTGAGCGGCGCATGCCGGTCGGTTTCACCGATCGGACGGTACGGGCAATTCCGCGACGATCAGCCAACGCGCACCGGTGGCCCTGCGGACGGCCCACATCGTCTCGAACGGCCGCTCGCTCCGGGCGATTTCGCCGCCATCGGCATCGAGGGTGCGTGTCGTGACGGTGCCCTGCGAGATCATCCCCAGGCTGAGACCGCTCTGGCGGCCGAAGGGGATGAGCAGGGTCACGTGCACGTTGTCGATCGCGTATTCATCGACGACCGTCGTGCCTGTCGCATCGGCTTCACGCACGCGACCGGCCATCGCGTCGAGACGATCACCATGGTCGACCGATTCGAGAAGTTTCGCGTCGCGTTCGACCAGTGCCTGTCGTTCGATCTCGAGGTTCTCGGCCATCGTCAGCACGATCTGGCGTGCACCCGCGAGATCGATCTCGTGGTTCCAATCGATCACTTCCTGGTCGACCGTGATGTCGGGGAACGTGGCTGGGTCGATGCGAGTCGACAGGCGACCCATGATCGACTCGGGATCGCCGGCGATGACACCCTGCGCGGTGCGTCCTGCCGCGGTGATACCGCCGACGGCCAGCACCGCGACGAGACCGATCGTCGCCAGTCGCACCGTGCGCGTTGCAACGGTCGCCGTGGCGACGGGACCGTTCGCGACCCGACGACCGAACGACCGCAGCGTGTCGCCGTCGGAACCGGTGGCGGGAAGGAACCGCTCGAGGAACGGCCGCACCGCCGACATCACGGTGAGGCCGGACAGCAAGGCAACCTTCGCACCGAACTCGGTTTGTTGGGGCGCCATCAGGACAACGCACACGACACCGACCATCGCACCGAACAGCGTGCGCCCCACTCGACCCTTCGGGATCGTCTGCGGATCGGTGATCATGAAATAGGTGAAGATCAGGATCTCGGGCGAGGTCACGATGGTCAGCCACAGGTTGTTGCCGCACACCGGTGCGAACGACCAGCGCGCGGTGAAGCACTGGCCCGCGGCCGCCGTGACGGCGGTGCCGACAGCCAGCGTGCCGAAGAACGCGATGATGGTGGTCAGCAATCCCAGGCGGTACGCGACGATCGTGCCGCCGGTCAGGATCACCGCGTAGGCCAGCGGCATCGCCCAGTTCGACATCGGCGCCCACCAGAAGTCGAGCGGCTCGACCCGCGAGCTGCCGAGAATGATGAAGGCGAGCACCAGACCGAGGTTCGACGGGTTGAAGATGTGGCCCGACCGACGTTTGATGACGAACTTCGTCAGCAGCGAGAAGGCCGCGATGCCCGAGAACATCCACCACTTGTGGAACGTCCAGTGGTCACCGACCGGCGTGCTGGGAACGCGCAGGATGAGTGCGATGCCCGATCCGGTGAGCATTGCGCTGGCGGGCCACACGAACGACTTCTTTTCGACGAAGGTGACCGCGACCTGGATGAGCGCACAAGTGAGGATCGCCGCGAGGATCTGGGGAACGCTGACGTGAAAGCCGAGGCCAACCTGGCCGAGTGTGTGCAGCGTGATGACCACGGCCGCAAC
>CAYFNP010000364.1:0-1773 GCA_964344425.1 uncultured Bifidobacterium sp.
CACCAGAAGACGACGAACCACCACCGCCACCACACGCAGCAAGCAACACCAGACATGCACCGAGAAGCAGGCCCACAACCCGCGAACGCCTCCCGGTCACCACCCATCAATTTTATGGCAGTTCAAGTGACTAAATCACGTCGCCCGGGCCGATTTGTTTGGGGGGTTAGTCCACTCAGTTCCCTTGTTGCACAGGCAAAACGGCGGCGTACGGGGTGGCCACGCAAGTGCCAAGTTCTGCACCCGCATCGATGCTGAATCGGTAGTGGATTCCCCCGTAGATGCGCGAGAGCCCCGCCTCGTCGGCCGCGGCGCGGAACGAGTCGAATGAACGCGGGGCGACCTCGAACTTCTTGCGCGAACCCGGGGTGAGACCCCATGCATCGTCGGTGAAAGACCACTCCCCAACCGACGCCGTCAGAACGTCCGAGGCAACGCGTGAGATCGTCGAGTGCCCCGACGGGTACTCGGGAAACGCGGGGGTCGTGAGGTACGAGGTCCACTCCGTGTCGGTGCGCGAGAGGGCGGTGATCGGGCGTTCGACGTTCCACTTGTACTTCTCGCGCCAGTTCGCGATGACCGAATCGGCCAACGCCATCGACATCGCGCCGAACGTCGCGATGGTCGTGTCGACGCCCGCTGCGTTCGCAACCAATGCACGTCCTGCGATCGCGACCCAGTGCCCCGATGGGGTGCTGCTGCGGCCGCGGCCGTCGTCCCAGAACCGCGCGATCGACTGCTGTTCGTCGGTCAACGATGACGCAACGTCAGCCACTTCCTTGGCGGCGTCTCGGTACGGATCATCGGTGGGGCCCGACGTCGGCGGTTCGGGCAGCACGCATGCGTTGGTCGATGCGAGATACGGCCGCAGTGTTCCCCAACCCGGGTCAATCGCCGCCTGGAATCCGGGCGCGGTCGGCACCCATGCCCCCGGTGCATCACCGGGTTTGTAAGGAGTCTTCGTTGCCGTGTCGAACCCGTCGTTCTTCGCGCGGGCGAGAACCGCGCCAGCCGATGCAACGCCACGAGCGATGCTCGCGCGAACGTCGACACCTTCGGGCGCGGAATCGACGAGATTCGACAACAGTTCGTCGCGTAGTTGCGCGAACGTGCTGCGATCGAGTTGCGTCGGCATGAGTTTGCGAACCGCCGTCGTGCCCGCGGCAACCGCGGCGATCGCATCGTCGACCGTCGACGACGGCGCCGGAACTTCGACACCCTCGGTGACGTCGGCAAGGAACCCGGGGCGCACGTTCGATGCGACGAGCATGGAATAGCCGACGATGCCGTACAGGCGGCTGGTACGGGTCGGGCCCTGGCGATTGCGGGCGATGAGCGGGGCCATCTCGCCGAGTACCGAGGCGACCTCGGCCGTTCCACGGGGCGACGTCGTCATGTCGTTCGCACCCGCGCGTGACACAACCGGCACCGAGGACGCAACGATGCACGCGGCGGCGATGACGAAACGCTTATTCAACATGCCGGCTCCAGAACGACGCCGTCGGGGCCGGTGGTGTTGCACAGGAAGAGGATGGATGGGTCGTCGAGGCCCGTCGCGCCGGTGAAATTCGCATCGGTCGCGAAGGCTCCAGTGAGGTCGGCACCGGCGAGGTTCGCGCCGGTGAATTTCGCACTCGTCAACCTCGCGCGCGCCAAGTTGGCATTCGTGAGGTCGGTTTCCGAGAGGGCCGTGCGAACCAGTACCGCACCCGACAGGTCGGCGCCCGACAGGTTCGCGCCGACCAGATTCGCGTCCGTCAGGTTGACCGCGGA
>CAYFNP010000365.1:0-1771 GCA_964344425.1 uncultured Bifidobacterium sp.
TCGCGGGCGAAGCCCATCTCGTGGGTGGCCATCAACATCGTCATGCCCGATTGCCGCAACTCTGCGATCAGTTCCAGCACCTCGCCGACGAGCTGCGGGTCGAGCGCCGCGGTCACCTCGTCCAGCAACAGCACCGAGGGTTTCAGTGCGGCCGCGCGAACGATCGCGACGCGTTGCTGCTGGCCGCCCGACAACTGGTCGGGGTAGGCGCGTGATTTGTCGGCGAGGCCGAAGCGGGCGAGCAGTTCCATCGCCGTGGAGTCGGCATCGGACTTCGCGATGCCGGCCGCGTGTGTGAGCGCCAGCGTGATGTTGCGCAGCACGTTCATGTGGGGGAACAGGTTGTAGCTCTGGAAGACAAGGCCGACGTCGCGCCGCGCGACGTCGGCGTCGTATCCGGGTGCCGAAATGTCGGTGCCGTTCAAAACGATCTCGCCGTCGTCGATCGGTTCGAGCAGATTGACGCACCGCAGGAGGGTGCTCTTTCCGGAACCGGACGCACCGATGAAGGCGACCACGTGGCCACGCGGTACGTCAAGGTTGATGCCCCGCAGAACTGCGTTGTTACCGAACGACTTCCGGACATCGCGGATGGACAGCAACGGGTTGGTCATGCTGCGACCCTTGTTCCGCCGGTGCGCCGACGTTCGCGGGCAAGCAGCCAGTCGGCGGTTCGGGTCAGGGGAACGGTGATGATGAGAAAGATCACGGCGGCAACGACGTACGGCGTGAAGTTCGCGAACTTGGATTTGTCGATTCCCGCCTGCCGCAGAATTTCGATGGGGCCGATCAGGCTGACCAGCGCGACGTCCTTTTGCAGGCTGACGAGGTCGTTCATCAGCGGCGGCACGACGCGGCGTACCGCCTGCGGGATCACGACCAGGCGCAGCGTCTGGCCGTGGGTGAGGCCGAGCGAGCGCGCGGCCGCACGCTGGCTCTCGTGCACGCCCTCGATTCCCGAACGGAACACCTCGCTGACGTAACTCGAATACGTGAGGCACAGTGCGACCGATCCCCACAACAGCGGACTGTTCCACGGGCGTTCGAGACCGAGCCCCGGCACGCCGAAACCGATGAGGTAGATCCACAGCAGCACCGGAACTCCGCGCATCAGGTCGACGTAGACCACGCACAGTGCGCGGATGGGGAAGAGCGCGGGATTGCGGCTGACACGGGTGAGCGCAACCAACATGCCGAACGAAAGGATGATCGGTACGGACCACGCGAAGATCTTCACGTCGAGCCAGAAGGCCTCGAGCAGGCGGGGGAACGAGTCAGCGAACTGTTCGCCGTTGAAAAACGACTGTTTGACGCGGTCCCAGCGCGGCATGCGCGGAACGAGAACGACGACGAGCGCGACGAAGACGGCGGTGCTGCTGGCCGCAATCGCGATCGAACGTCTGCGGCGTTGATCCTCGAAGGCCCGCCGCGCAGAAGCGCGCGACGGGCCGTTCGAGGAATCCGAGGTCATTTCCCGAAGGTAGTGCTATTCGGTCGCGATGACCGGCGCGCCCGTCTTGTCGGACAGCCACTGCTGTTCGATCTCGGCGAGCTTGCCCCCGTCCTTCAGGGTGGTGAGAGCGGCGTTGACGCACTCGACGAGCGGGCTGTCGAGGTCGAAGACCATGCCGTACTGGTCGGCACCCGTACCCGCGTTGGCGGGGAACTGACCAATGACCTTGGTGCCTTCGATTTCAACTGCGCTGACGTAGAAAGCGGTCGGAAGGTCGAGGACGATCGCGTCGACCTGCTTGGCCTCGAGGGCTGCCTT
>CAYFNP010000366.1:0-1767 GCA_964344425.1 uncultured Bifidobacterium sp.
GCCAACACGGGGGTGCCCCTTTTGACCGACGTCATCGTCGACAACGACGGCCACGAGCAGCTGTTCACCGTTCTCGACCCGGCGACGGGCGTGCAGTTGGGCTTCATCAGCCGCACCGGCCACCGCATTGCAATGAGCAGCCACAACGTGCGCGCTCTTTTCACGGCCCTCCACCGCTAACCCCGGTCGACTGTCCGCTGGCGCGGTGCTTGGGCTAGTCTGATTCCGCTCGACATCAAGGGGAACCGTCGGATTTCTTGCTCCCGGCCGTTTTCCGTCAAGCGCTGGCATTCACATCCGAAACGTTCCTCCGAGAGGTTCTTCCATGTCGACCCAGCGCTTCGCGCCCGACTATCTGTTGTCCGCTCCGCTCGACGAGTTGCTGACACTTGCCGCCGCACGCCGTGACGCGTTGTTCGGCACCCGCGTCACGTTTTCTCCAAAGGTGTTCATTCCTCTCACGATGCTCTGTCGCGACACGTGCGGCTACTGCACCTTCGCCCAGCCACCTGCACGCCTCGAGAATCCGTACCTCTCGGCCGAGCAGGTGTTGCGCATCGCGCAGGACGGCGCCCGCAACGGATGTCACGAGGCACTCTTCACCCTTGGCGAACGTCCCGAACTTCGCTACGAGGTCGCTGCCAACTGGTTGAAGGCGAACGGCTACGACAGCACCGTCCACTACGTCCACGCGATGGCGAAGCTGGTGCTCGACGAGACCGGCCTTCTCCCCCACGCGAATGCCGGTGCGCTGTACCGCGACGAACTTGCGCTGTTGCGCGACGTCTCCCCGTCACAGGGAATGATGGTCGAAACGTTGCGCGACGATCTGGCGTGCCACCGTGGCGCACCTGACAAGGTTCCCCAGCGGCGCCTCGACACGCTCGAATGGGCAGGCGAACTGCGCATTCCGTTCACCACCGGCATCCTTGTCGGAATCGGCGAGAACCGCGCCGATCGCATCGCCGCACTGCAGGCCATCGCCGATTCGCACGCACGTCACGGCCACGTTCAGGAAGTCATCGTGCAGAACTTCCTGCCCAAACCGCGAACCGGCATGCAAAACGCCGCGCCGTGTCCGCACGACGAATACATGTGGTCGATCGCCGTCGCGCGCCTGATGCTGCCCGACACGGTTCACCTGCAGGCTCCTCCCAACCTGTCCGACGACTTCGGCGTGCTGCTCGACGCCGGCATCGACGATTGGGGCGGGGTCTCGCCCGTCACGGCCGACCACGTGAACCCCGAGCGCCCGTGGCCCGCGCTCGACCTGCTGCGTTCGGCCAGCAACCAACGCGGCTTCGAGCTGGCACCGCGCCTCACCATCTACCCCGAGTACGTGTCGCGTCCCGACGAGTGGCTGGCACCGTCGATTCGCTTCGCCGTGCAAGACCGCAGCGACGCCGAGTTCCTCGGCCGCGACGACCCGGGTTCGGTGTGGCCCGAGAAGGTAACCGCAGCCGACGTCGTCCAGGACGGTGCCGAGGTCGTTCTGGTCGGACACAAGTCGTCGCAGTGGTACTCCGGCGCGACGAACCCCGCACCAACCCTGCTGCCCGCGCCGAGCAAGCGCACCGCGGAACTCGACGAGATCTTCGCCGGTGTCGAACGTGGAGAATTGCCCGACGAATCGCAGATCATGCGGATGCTCGGTGCGCGCGGCCGCGAAGTCGTGGCGATCGCCGAGTTCGCCGACCACCTGCGTCAGCAAACGGTCGGCGACACGGTCACGTGGGTGCACAACCGCAACATCAACTACACCAACGT
>CAYFNP010000367.1:0-1760 GCA_964344425.1 uncultured Bifidobacterium sp.
CGCCGATCGGCGCAAGGCGCGAACCGTCGAGTTCCAGCCGGACCGTCTCGGCAACCTCATCAGCACCTTCCTCGCCGGAGTCACCAGACCCTTGCGGGACACTGGTGGACGGATCGGTGGATGAAGTCGGCGACGAAGCGGAGGCGGTGCCAACCATCGGCTCGGCAATGAGTGCGCCGACCACGAGGAAGCAGACGAACGCACGGAGTCTCTTGCGTTCCATGGTGATCACGATGCGCACCCCGTTGCCACGTACCCGTTGACCGAACCGGAACCCTGGCCAGTTGCGATCACCGGCCGGAAATGCGGCCCGGCCAGAAGCACCCGATCGAGTGCCGCCTCGCGCGTCGCGGACGCCGAAGCGCCCTCGAGAACAGACGTCTCACCGATGTCGGTTGGACCACCGCGCCACAGCGGCGTGCCACAGTCGGCAACACTCCACATGCGATTCCCCCATCTCATCTCTGCGACCTTCAACGACTGCGAGCGACACGTACCGCCCGGACATTCAAGAACCCATCGCTGCAATTCATCACCGGCGATTGACGAATTGATGTCGGTTCCGACAACGAACTCGGCCGCCCACCCGTTTGAGCGATAGTCACCCGCGAGCGCACTCGGGTCAAATCCGATGACCGACTGAACTCCGTCACCGACCGCGTCGCCGAGGACGGCTGCGATCATCTGCTTCGTTGACTGCGAAACAAATGCGCAATTCGTGCAGGTGACTTGGCGTCCCCGGTAGGTGAGTGTCCACACAAGTTGTCGTGGACCATCGGCTGCAACCCATGAGGCCGACGACACATTGAGCACACCGTCTGTGGCGAGTGCGGCCGGCACCGCTGCCGTTGAGTCGGGTGCCGCTTCGACAGGCAAAGTGGGCCGCGGGCTCGCAGCCGGATCGTCGACACCAATGGTCGTGGTCGGTGCGGGGACTGTCGTCGATGCACCGGCGATGGTGGTGATGGCGTTGTTCTTCGTCCGCGAGGAAGTGTCCGAGGGCTTCGAACCGGAAGACGACCCACATGCGGCGAACGCGACGAGGCTCGTCAACATTGCGGCCGTGATTGCTCGACATCGTCTCATCACTCGTCTCCCTCGTCACATGCCGAGGCGACAGCCTCGTCGATCACGGTTTGTGCTGCACTGAACTTCTCGTCAGTGCTGAGTTCGGTCAACAACCCGTCGAACGCGGCGGGGTCGGTTCCGGAGGCGACCGCTTCCGCAAGACGGTTCATTGCATCTCCGGATTGACGCAACGCGTCTGCGAGATCACCGCTCGATGAGTCAGCGATGCGCATGAGTGTCGCGGCACGCTCACCGAGTGACTTCGCCAGTTCTTCATTCGTCGCGGGTTCGTCAGCGGAACCGGGCAACGCGACGGACGCAAGCGAACAAAGTTCAACATCGCCGGCAGGCGTCGTCGGTATCGGCGCGGTGGATTCGACGACCGACCGCGGAACAGACGTGTCAGATGTGGCTTCATCATCCCCGCCACAACCGACCGCCACTGTGGCGAATGCGATCACGATGCATACTTTTTTCATTCCGAGCCCCCGGGAATGTGGTTGTTCGTTCACGGTAATGCGCATGAGGGGGCTTGTTTCATCGGCCAGAGGGCTATTCTGAACTTTTCTCAGTAGGCGCCCGCGCGGTCAATCCAGGGGGTATCCACACCTTGTGAACCCGTGAAACGTACCGTCCTACTTGCAGGAACATCCTGCAGAAATGGGGTTGATACCTATGTACGTCATCGGACA
>CAYFNP010000368.1:0-1759 GCA_964344425.1 uncultured Bifidobacterium sp.
TCGCCAATGAGTGAGCGAAAGCGTACAACCGTTACAACTCGGCGGCGAGGTCGCCTAGGCGGGATTCGCCGGCGACGGTCTGGCCACCGCGCGCGAGAAAGTTCCGCATCGCGACTTGTGATTCAGGATTTGCGAGAAGGCGGTTGAACGCGCCCGATTCGCGCAACAGATCGGGAATCAGGTCACCGTCGGCGCGCAACACTGACTCTTTCGCAGCGGCCACGGCGGCGGCCGGAAACTTTGCGATGCGCGACACCAAGTCGTCGACAAACGGCCACAACTCTCCCTCATCGAACGCACGGTTCACCCAGCCCCACTTCTCCGCGGTGTCGGCGTCGATGTCGTTCGAACCGAGAATGACCTCGAGCGCTCGCGATCGACCGATGAGCCGCGGCAGTCGCACCGTGCCACCGGCCCCAGGAACGATGCCGAGAGCAACCTCGGGTTGATTGAACACCGCTGCGCTTCGCAGGGCGAATCGCATGTCGCAGGCGAGTGCCAGTTCGCTGCCGCCGCCACCCGCTCGACCCTCGATGACGGCGATCGTCGCCTTCGGCATCGTGCGGAAGTTCTCGCACATGCGATCGAAGTCGTGCGGCTCAGTGGGCTCGGGCATGTCGGTCGGCATGCCGACGATGAGACTCACGTCGAAGTGCGCGATGAAGAACCCGGGCACTGCCGATGACAGCACGACCACTCGAACGTCGGGGTCGGCCGCCAGCTCGTGCGACACGCGCACCATGTCGGCGTACAGCGCGAGGTCGAACAGATTGATGGGCGGGTTGTCGATGACCACACGCGCGACTCCCCCGTCGACCGACACGCGGATGACGGAGTAGTCGCTGTAGTTCACGACAGCAGGGTCTTCAGCGCCGCCCTGGTGTTCGCCGATTCGTCGGCGTCGCCACCGAACTCGACGGCAGCGAAATCGGTGACACCCACGTCGGCAAGCGCCGCGATGCGGTCGGTCACCTCGGCTGCCGTGCCGACGATGGCGATGTCGGCCGGACCAGCGGCGCCTTCCTTGTCGAGCATCGCGCGATAGCTCGGCAATTGGCCGTAGATCGCAAACACCTGTGATGCACGTTCACGTGCCTCGGCCACCTTGGTCGTCACGCACACGGGAAGCGCGGCGATGACGCGCGGCTTGGGCTTGCCCAATTCGTCCGCGGCGCGATTGAGCACCGGAACGGTGTGACCGGCAAGCGTCGAGGGCCCGGTGCACCATGTCAGGGTTCCGTCGGCCAGTGCAGCGGTGACGCGCAGCATCTGCTCGCCCAGTGCCGCGACAACCACACCGAAAGGCTGCGAGCCGGCAACCGACACACCCGCGTGCGTGGAATACACGTCGCCCGAGAACGAGACGTTGTTCGTCTTGTTCAGTGACTGCAGCACGGTCAGGTACTCGCGCATGTGGCGCACGGGCTTGTCGAACGACATGCCCATCATGTTCTCGATCACGATCTGGTGGCTGAGGCCGATGCCAAGCGTCAGGCGACCACCGGCCGCGGCGTTCACGGTGAGGCACTGCTGGGCCAGCATCATCGGATGACGCGGGTACGTGGGCACGACCGCCGTGCCGAGTTCGATGCGCGGCACTTCGCGACCGATCAACGCCAGCAATGTCAGTGCGTCGTGCGCGAAGATCTGCGGCATCCAGTAACTGGCAAAACCGTCACGTTCGGCCTGCTTGGCCTCGGCCACCACCTGATCGACCGTGCCTGACTGGGCGGCACCCCCGAAGAGCCCAATTTTCATG
>CAYFNP010000369.1:0-1757 GCA_964344425.1 uncultured Bifidobacterium sp.
CGGCGTCGCAACCGCGCGCGGGAGGGCATCGTGATCGGGTCACTGCGCGGCACCGTGCTCGAACGCATCGTGCCGTCGACGGTTCTCGTCGAGGTCGGCGGGGTCGGTTATCTCGTGGTGGTCACACCGCGCGTGTTCGGCGAGCTCGAACCAACCACGAGCTGCTTCCTGCACGTCCACCATCACATTCGCGAGGACGCACAGACCCTGTACGGCTTCACATCGCGCGACGAACGCGAGTGTTTCCAGGTGTTGATCGCTGCACATGGCGTCGGTCCTGCTCTGGCGTTGGCGATTCTCGGAACGCACTCGCCCCGTGGGCTTCACCACGTGATGCTCACCTCCGACGTGGCCGCGCTCACCATGGTGCCAGGGGTCGGCAAGAAGACTGCCGAACGGCTGCTCGTCGAACTGCGCGGCAAATTCGATGCATTCGATACTCCCGTCAACGACGTCGTCGGTGCGAACGGCGCGTCGTCCTCGGCTGGGTCGTCGGTCGCAGATCTTCGCGAGGCGCTTGCGGGCCTCGGTTATGGCAACGACGAAATCCGTGACGTCATGTCCGAAATGTCGACGTCCGGCGACATTGCACTCGATCAGATGCTGCGCGAAGCGCTCGCCATTCTGGGGGCACGCCGTGCGTGACGAATTCATCGACGACAACCCGACCAACGAGACGCTCATCGCGCCCGGGCACACATCCGCCGACGCCGATGAGATCGGCCTTCGTCCGCGGCTGCTCGATGATTTCGTCGGCCAGCGCGAACTGAAGGAACACCTGCGCATCGTGCTCACCGCGGCACGTCAGCGCGGTCAGGCCGCCGACCACGTGCTTCTTGCGGGGCCGCCGGGCCTCGGTAAGACGACGATGGCGTGCATCATCGCCCAAGAGATGGGCGTGCAACTCCATGTCACGTCGGGTCCGGCTCTCGAGCGGGCAGGTGATTTGGCGGCAATTCTCACGAAGTTGGGCGAGCGCGACGTTCTCTTCATCGACGAGATCCACCGGCTGTCGCGCCCCGTCGAGGAAATCCTCTATCCGGCGATGGAGGACTTCCAGATCGACATCGTGGTGGGCAAGGGGCCAGCCGCATCGTCCATCAGGTTGTCGCTACCGCAGTTCACTCTCGTCGGCGCGACAACCCGCACGGGAATGATCACGGGGCCTCTGCGCGACCGATTTGGGCTGGTCAGCCGCCTCGACTTCTACGACGAAGAAGAACTCGCAAGCATCGTCCTTCGCGCCGCAGGAATCCTCGGAATCGAAGCGACCACCGACGGTGCGGCACACATCGCGCGTCGCAGTCGCGGCACGCCGCGCATCGCAAACAGGTTGCTGCGTCGTGTTCGCGATTTCGCCGAGGTGCAGTCGAACGGAATCGTCGACGGTGGCAACGCAACCGAAGCCTTGCGGGTGTTCGGTGTCGATGAACGTGGCCTAGACAAGGTGGACCGTGCGATTCTCTCCGCACTGTGTCGTCAGTTTTCCGGTGGGCCCGTCGGTCTCACCACGCTTGCGATCGCCGTCAGCGAACAACCCGAGACCGTCGAAGACGTCTACGAGCCGTTCCTCATCCAGCAGGGATTCCTTTCGCGCACACCGCGGGGTCGTGTCGCGATGCCGGCGGCCTACGAGCACCTCGGAATGCCGCCCGTAGCCTGACGAGGTGCATCTCTCCGACATCGACTACGAACTTCCCGCGGAGTTGATCGCCCAGACCCCGGCCGAGCCACGGGACTCGGCGCGCCTTCTCGTG
>CAYFNP010000370.1:0-1751 GCA_964344425.1 uncultured Bifidobacterium sp.
TCGTACGGACGGTCGCTTTCCGGCGGAAACTCGGCGAATTCACGCACCGTGACGCGTTTCCTGCGGCCGAGACCACGCGGAATGGATGGTTCGGCCATACGCGCGGGAGCATACTGACGAGGTGACTTTGCCGCGTATCCGAGTGAGGCCGGGGAACCGGCTCGTCGGAACGGTCGACGTTCCGGGCGCAAAGAACTCGGTTCTCAAGTTGATGGCCGCGTGCCTGATGGCCGACGGCGATTACGTGCTGACGAACGTCCCCGGCATCGACGACGTCACCACCATGGCCAACCTTCTCGGGGCGATCGGCTTGCGAATCACCCACGACCCGGGTCGTGCGCGTCTCGAGATCTCGAACCCCGGCAACCTGCAGCTGGTCGCGCCGTACGAACTCGTCGAGCAGATACGAGCCAGCATCAACGTTCTCGGGCCCCTTCTCGGTCGGTTCGGCGAGGTTCGCATTGCGCTGCCGGGTGGCGACGACTTCGGGTCACGCCCCATCGACATGCACCTGAGTGGGCTCGCGGCGATGGGTGCCGAGTTCACCATCCGCCACGGCGACGTCCACGCCGTCGCCGACCGTCTGCACGGTGCCGAAATCACGCTCGACTTCCCGAGCGTCGGCGCGACCGAGAACCTCGTCACCGCGGCCGTGTTCGCCAAGGGCACGACCATCATCGACAACGCGGCGCGCGAACCAGAAATCGTCGACCTGTGCAACATGCTGGTCGCGATGGGCGCGCGCATCGAGGGTGTCGGTTCGAGCACGGTCACCATTCACGGTGTCGAACGCGACGAACTGCGACCCGTCAACCACGCCGTGATTCCCGACCGTGTACAGGCCGCGACCTACGTCGCCGCGGCAGCGATCACCGGTGGCGAGGTGACGGTACGCAACGCCGTACCCGAGCACATGGAGATGCTGCTGCGTCGTTTCGGCGACATGGGCATCACGGTCGAGCCCCAACACAACGGTGTGCTGGTTGTCGGGCCCGACAAGCTGCGCTCGATCGACGTCGTCACGTTGCCGTTCCCCGGGGTTGCAACCGACTACAAACCGCTCGTCGTGGCGCTGCTGTCGGTCTCCGATTCGGTCGGCATCGTCACCGAGAACCTCTACCCGGGGCGTTTCCGCTACGTCGACGAACTGCGACGACTGGGGGCGAACATCCGCACCGATGGCCACCACGCGATCGTGCGCGGCGTTCCGCGTCTCTCGGGTGCACCGGTGCGCGCTCCCGATATCAGGGCGGGTGCGGCACTCGTCGTGGCGGGTCTCGTGGCCGACGGCGAGACCGTCATCTCCGACGTGCACCACATCGACCGCGGTTACGACGACCTTGTCGGCCGGCTTGCGTCACTCGGCGCCGACATCGCGCGGGTCTGAACCGTCCCGACTGCGCCTGACCCGTTTGGTGGCGACACCGAGCAGGCCGACCATGACTGCGATCGGAACCATCACCCACAGGATCTCGTCCCAACCCCCCTGATGGGCGAGAACCGCAACGAACGACCCGGCGAACATCGGGCGTCACTCTTGCACGATGCCGCCGGAACCGACAATTCACTCGTTCATCTGGTTGAATTTCCCCCGTGTCAGAGACGGTGAGCGCCCCCCAGACCGGCCGCATGCGCCAGCAGGTCGAAGAGACGATCGAGGTCATCCGCCCCGCGCTGCAGGCCGACGGTGGCGACATGGTGTTGCGCGACGTGAACGAAGAGACCGGTGTCGTCACCGTCACCCTCGTCGG
>CAYFNP010000371.1:0-1747 GCA_964344425.1 uncultured Bifidobacterium sp.
GCCGAATGGTCGGCGTTCAACAAGACGGTCACCGACTGGGAACGTCGTCGCTATTTCGAACTCATCTAGGGAGCCGTGGGTGTGACATGAATCGATTGAACGGCAAAGTTGCACTGATCACCGGGGCCTCGTCGGGCCTCGGCCGGGTGGCGGCCGAATTGTTCGCGAGCGAGGGTGCACGAGTCGTCATCGCCGACATCGTCGACGGTGCCGAGGCCGTCGACGCCATCTCCGCCGCCGGCGGTGTGGCGAGCTTCGTTCGGACCGACGTCACCGACGAGGCGAGCGTTGTCGCGGCGGTGCGTCACGCCGTCGATATCCACGGCGGCCTCGACGTCATGTACAACAACGCGGGCGTCATGATCTCCGACGACGACGATCCGGTGTCGACGCCGCTCGCGACTTACGAACGCACGATGGACATCAACGTGAAGGGCGTGCTGCTCGGGTGCCGCGCCGCGATTCCGGTCATGCTCGAACGTGGTGGCGGATCCATCGTCAACGTTGCCTCGTTCGTTGCGCACATGGGTGCGGCGACCCCGCAGATTGCGTACACCGCGTCGAAGGGCGCGGTTCTGGCGATGACGCGCGAGACCGCCGTGATCTACGCCCGACGTGGCATCAGGGCCAATGCGCTTTGTCCGGGGCCGGTCATGACGCCGCTCCTCGAGAAATTCCTCTCGGACGATGCAAAGCGTCAGCGTCGGCTCGTGCACATTCCGATGGGGCGGTTCGGTTCGGCGCGCGAGATCGCCCAAGGTGCGCTGTTCCTTGCGTCCGACGAGTCGTCGTGGATGACGGGTCAGTCGCTGATCATCGACGGTGGTATCACCGCCGCGTACGTGACCCCGGAATCCTGAGGCGGTTCAACGTTTCGTGATGTCGCGGACGGGGTCGGACCCGTCCCAGGTTTCGTGTGCGGTGCGCACCATCTCGTAGAAGGCGAGCAGTCCGGGACTCGACTCGTACAACTCCCAGTAGTGACCGTGACGAGCGACGTCGTCGATGAAGAGAAAGATCGTCTGGCCGGCGTTGGCCCGCTGGGCGATTTCAAGGCCCATCGATTCGGCCACGGCCAGAGCGCCGTGCAGCCGGGGCACGATGCAGGCCATGTGGTGCAGTCCTCCGGTGCCCTTGGCGAACCGCTCCGTCACCGCGGTCGGATCGTCGTTGTGCTGACAAAAAAGTTCCACCATGATCGAACCCCACCACCCGTAGGCCGACGTGTGGTCGAAGGCCGATGGCTTGCCGCGGTGCACGACGTTCGTGACGGGAATGTGGCGGTTCAAGAAGAACGGACCGGCACCGAAGTCGCGGGCCCATTGGTGCGCCGCTGCTTCGGGGTCGTCGACCACATAGGCGATCTGCACCGCGGGGCCGAACGGAAGTGGCTGTCTGCTCACCATGCCAGCCTGCCAAACTGAACGCCTATGGCACGTGTTGGGTTCGTCGGTCTGGGTGTGATGGGTTTCCCGATGGCGGGGCACCTGGTGGCGGCGGGCCACGACGTCACCGTCTACAACCGCACGGGTGCCAAGGCCGAATCATGGGTGGCGCGCCACGGCGGAAGGTCCGCGGTGACCCCGCGCGAGGTCGGCGAGGCAAGCGACATCGTGATGGTGTGCGTGGGTAACGACGCCGACGTCCGCAGCGTGGTGCTGGGCCCCGACGGTGTGTTGGCGGGGCTCGCAAAGGGGACTGTGCTCGTCGACCACACCACAACGTCGGCGAATCTCGCGCGCGAGAT
>CAYFNP010000372.1:0-1743 GCA_964344425.1 uncultured Bifidobacterium sp.
GCGAGGCGCGATTGGCGCCCATCACGTGTTCGGCGATCTTGCGACCCTGCATCGATGCCACCGATGACAACGGCAGTTTTCCGCTGACGTCGCCGGCTGCGTAGATACCCTTCACGTTGGTCTCGCAGTGGCGGTCGATGTTGACGTAGCCACGCTTGTCGAGTTCGACCCCCGCAACGTCGAGACCGAGGCCCTCGACGTTCGGCTCGGAACCGATTGCAAGTACGGCGTGCGTGGCACGCACCTCGCGACCATCGTCGCAACGCACCACGACACCGTCGCCTTCGCGTTCGATCGCCGTGGCGCGTGCGCCCTTCAGCAGTTTGACTCCCCGATTCAGGAACGAATCCTCGAGCGCGGCGGCGGCCTCGGGGTCCTTGCCGGGAAGCACCTGCTGGCGGCTGACGACGAGCGACACGTCGGCACCGAACGACGAGAACATGTGGACGAATTCCACGCCGGTCACGCCCGAACCAACGACGGCGATGCTCTTCGGGAACACCTTGGGCGGATAGCAGTCGCGGGTGGTGAGAATGCGTTCGCCGTCGGGCGAACACCAATCGGGAATGCGCGGCCGTGAACCGGTGGCAACGAGGAAGGCGTCCCCGCGCAACACCTGCGACCCGTTCGACGAGGTGACGGTGACCTCGTTCGGCGCGGTGAACCGGGCTTCACCGCGAATGATGGTGACACCTTGGCTTTCGAGCAGCTGGGTCGTGGTGGTCTGCAGCCGGTTCACGATGCCGCCGATGCGCTCGCCCAGTGAAGTCACGTCGATCTCGACGTCGTGCTGTTCGATTCCCATACCGGCAAAGCGCTTCGTTGCGCTCATCGCGCCGCCCGTGGCGATCATCGCCTTCGACGGAATGCAGTCGAGCAGATGTGCCCCACCGCCCACGATTTCGCGCTCGATCAGCACGACCTCGGCGCCGAGTCGCGCGGCCCAGGTGGCGGCGGAGTTACCCGCGGGACCACCACCGATGATGATGAATCGCAGCGTCACGCTTGCACAGGCTATCGGTCGGAGCCGACGACGTTCGGGCAATACCGCGAAGCGAACGCGATGTTGTCGCGACGATTGCCCACGTACTCGAAGTGCATTCCATCGGACGGGGTGAAGTTTCCGCCCCACGCAAAGCCCCACTTGCGGAAGATGCGCACGATGCGACAGTCGAGATTCGGCGGTCGACCCTGCGAATTCGTCGTCGTGTTCATGTCGAATGCCATTCCCCACGAGTGACGTGACAGATAACCGAGGTCGCCGCTGACGCGGTTGAGGCGAGGATAGAAACAACCGCCGTACTTGTTCGTGTTGTCGACGTCGATCAGATCCTCGAGGCCCGACCGTTTGATCTCGTTGAAGACACCTTGCAGCGGAGCCCAAAGTCGCCGATGACAGGCGGCGCGCACGGGAATTCCCGTGAAGAAGCGACGCGGCGTGATGTTTGCGCGAACCCAATCCGGGTCGAGCACGATGCGGCCGCTTTTCGACACCGAATACGAGAACTCGCCGACGAGCGCCTTTGCTTCGCCGAGACCGAGCGTCGCATCGGGGTTCTCGGAATCCCACGTACGACGAACCCTGTAGGTCATGCCGTTCACGAAGCCCGCCGCCGCCAATGCCGACACCGCTGTATCGGGATTGCGGAACCCGGTCACGGTGTAGCGCGTCACGGTGGTTGCGCCGAGAAGGTCCGCCTGGTCGGGAGACAGCAACAGGTCGGACCCGCCCACCACGTCGTC
>CAYFNP010000373.1:0-1734 GCA_964344425.1 uncultured Bifidobacterium sp.
CGGTCAACGGCATCGAACAGATGCCCCTCCACGGCGTATCGATGATGAACTCTTTCGCCGACGCCGCGGCGCCGGACTCGCACCACACGCAGTACTTCGAGATGTTCGGCAACCGTGCCATCTACAGCGACGGGTGGATTGCCTCGTGTTTCCACGGACGCGTGCCGTGGAAACGGTTCGATTCGGTTCCCTTCGACGGTCCACAGGAAAAGTGGGAGCTGTACGACATTCGGTCCGACTTTTCGCAGGGAGTCGACCTTGCAGCCAAGCACCCCGAGAAACTCGAGGAACTCAAGGCCCTCTTCGACGCCGAGGCACAACGCAACGGCGTCTACCCCCTCAAGGAACCCGGACAAACTTTCGGTGCCGCGTACCAAGTCGGCGACGCACTCGGGAACATCACCACGATGACCTACACCACCGCCAACTGGCGCATGCCCGAGCGCAACGTCGTCAACCTGAAGAACTGTTCGTTCCGCATCAGCGCCGACGTCACCGTCGACGCCACGACGCACGGTGTCATCGCATGCCAGGGCGGCAACATGGCCGGCTGGTCGCTGTACCTCGACGATGACTCACATCCGGTCTTCCATTACAACTGGCTCGGCCACGAGCACTACGTCGCACGGGGCAAGACCCGCATCTCCCCCGGACGCCACAGGGTCGTCGTCGACTTCGTCTACGACGGTGGCTTCGGCGCGGGAGGCGACGCCGTTCTCTCTGTCGATGACGCCCCCGTCGGGGCCGCACGCCTTGACCACACGGTCCCCGTCGTCTTCTCGATGAGCGGCGAAACCTTCGATGTCGGCCTGGATTCAGGCGCGGTCGTCGGCAACTACCCGCACGTCTACCGATTCACCGGCGACATTCACACCGTCACCCTTGAACGCCTGAGCGAACCGTCCCCCGAGATCAAGGCGATGATCGCCGACGCCGAGTTCCGCGCCAGCCTCGCCATTCAATAGCGACGAGCCCAGTAGTTTTCCCCCATGACCCGTCGCCGACTCACCGTCGCAGACCTGGCCGCGGCCAAGGGCAAACGACAGCTCACGATGCTGCGCATCTTCACGATCGAAGAAGCAGCGGCCGCCGAAGCTGCGGGCATCGATCTCGCCTCGGCACCACCCGAGCTCGTCACCCATCCTCGCTACCGCGAAGTGGCTCCGTCGCTGTTCACGCTCACCGGACGTTCGCACCTCGAGGCCGGCTCGGCCGACGATCATCTGCGGTGGGCCGGCGAGATGCTGCTGAAGGGTGCCGACTGCATCTACTGCTCGGGCAGCATGGACCGCGTCGAATTTCTGGCCAAGGAGTACATCCCCGTCGTCGGCCATGTCGGTCTCGTTCCCTCGCGCGCCGGATGGACCGGTGGTTTCAAAGCCGTCGGCAAGACCGCCGACGATGCGTTGCGCGTCTACCGCGAATGCGTTGCGCTCGAGAACGCCGGCGCCATCGCGGCCGAGATCGAAGTCGTACCCGCCGAAGTCGCCAGCGAAATCAGCAAGCGCCTCAACCGCTTGTCACTGTGGTCGATGGGATCCGGCTCCGGATGCGACGCTCAATACCTCTTTGCGATGGACATCCTCGGTGACCCGACAAACCAGGAGATGTCGGGAATCGCCCACGTCCCCCGCCATTCGAAGGTGTACCGGGACTTCGCAGCCGAACACGCGCGCCTCCAGCAGGAACGCATCGCCGCATTCAGCGAGTACCGCCGCGATGTCGAAACCGGGT
>CAYFNP010000374.1:0-1731 GCA_964344425.1 uncultured Bifidobacterium sp.
TCGGCATCTTCGACCGCGATGGGTCCACCGCTTGCACCGCTGCGCGCACCGAGGAACGCCGCGATGGCGACGATGACCCCGAGGATGTGCGGGCCGTGACGCGTGATGTTCGACACGTCGCTGACCGATGCGACGGAGTCCTCGAAGATGCCGGAGACGAAGAGGATGCCGCCGCCGCCGACGATGGCGGCGAGATACACGCGGTACAGGGCCTCGAACCATTCGGTTTCCTGCACGCGGTGGCGTCGACGGGTCGTGCGCATGTCGCGCAGAGCGAGGACCCCGGTGGTGGGCGGGATCCCCGTCATCGTTTCGGCACCGGACACGGGGCCAATCCTGCCACCGCGCGCGGCGAATCGACGATAAGACTGGGAGAGCGATGGACACCCAGACGATGCAGTTGTTGTCGGCGTTGCTGGCGTTGTTCGCCGCGGGGGGAACGCTGGTGTTGTTGGTCGCCAAGTTGTCGTCGGGTCGCTCGGCGTCGGCGGCGAATTTCGTTCAGGCGTTCCGGCCGGTCGCCCTGCCACTGGCCTTCATGGTCGCGGGCTTCGCGATGTTCGGCAGCCTGTGGTTCAGCGAGTCGGCGAACTACAACCCCTGCAAGCTGTGCTGGTACCAGCGTTCGATGATGTATCCGCTGGCCGTGGTGTTGTTGACGGCGCTGGTGCGCCGCCGGAGAGTGGCACGCCGGGGTGGAGACGTGCTGTCGTCGCAGCGTGAGGTCACGCCGTACGCGATCGTGATGGCGTGTGTCGGTGCGGTGGTGTCGACCTACCACTATCTGTTGGAGTGGAACCCGACATGGGAGTCCAACGTGTGTTCGATCGACGTTCCGTGTACGACGATCTGGTTCCGCGAATTCGGCTTCGTCACGTTGCCGTTCATGGCGCTGTGCGGCTTCGTCAGCATCGTCATTCTGTTGTCCACGACGTATCGTTTGAACCATGAGCACTGAATCGAACGGACAGAGGTCGTCACCGACAAAATGGATCGTTGCGGCGATCGCGGTGGTGCTGGTCGTCATCGCCGGTATCGCAATCGTCGGAGGCGGATCGGATTCGGCTGACAAGGGTGCCGATGACACGGCCGACGGTTCGGGTGTCGTGACGACGGATTCGGCCGGTGAATCGACTGATGGTTCGACGTCCGGCGAAGGTGCGCCTGTCGAAGCCGGCGAGTTCCAGCCCGTCACCTTCACCGGCGAGGCGTTGCCGACCCTCGCGGATTCAGTGCCGGCTTCGGGCGACGACCCCGCGGTGGGTATGACCGCGCCGGTGCTGTCGGGTTACAACGCCGCGGGTACGGCGGTCACGATCAAAGCCGCGGGCCAGCCCGTGTTGCTGGTGTTCCTTGCACACTGGTGTCCGCACTGCAACGCCGAGATTCCGCGCCTCATCGAGTGGAAGGAATCGGGTGACATGCCCGGGTCGATGCAGGTCATCGGCATCACAACAGGTTCGCGTGACGACCAGCCGAACTGGCCGCCGTCGCAGTGGCTGGTGGACAAAGAGTGGCCGTGGCCGTCGATGGCCGACAGTCAGGAACAGGACGCCGCATTGGCGATGGGTGTGTCGGGCTATCCCGGTCTCGTTTTGTTGGACGGCGACGGCAAGGTGCTGGCGCGTCGCAGTGGCGAGGCAAGCATCAGCGAACTGAACGACTGGATTGCCACCGCGTTGCCGACTGCGTGACGCGAAATATTACAAATTGGTTTTCTCGGTGCACCGT
>CAYFNP010000375.1:0-1708 GCA_964344425.1 uncultured Bifidobacterium sp.
GGCGTCTCGCGCTCCATCGACATCGCCATGCCGGGCAGGTTGACCCACGGCTGACGGTCGACGCACCACGCCTCGACAGTCGGGTTGACGCTTGACTTGTCGTCGAGCGTTCCGGCCTTGACGGCGATGATGCCCTCGCTGAGCGCGAGTTCGGAGACGATCGGCGAACCACAGGTCGAACAGAATTTGCGGCGCACGTACACCTTGTCACCCAATTCGCCCATCTCGTTGTAGGTGGTGAGGGTTCCGGAAACTTTCAGTTGCGACTCGTGTCCAACGAGGTTCACCGAGAACGCGCTTCCCCCCTGCCGCTGGCAGTGGCTGCAGTGGCAGACCGCAGTGGCGATCGGGTCACCCGAAAATTCGTAGGTCACCGAGTTACAGAGACAACGTCCTGTGAGAGTCATGGCGCGAACTTACCATCGCGGGTCGCGGCAGGGTTCGGGCTACTTGTAGCGGGCGAGGAAGGCCTTGATCGGACCGCTGATGGCCGAGTTCGAGGTCGTGAGGTTCTGGGTGGAGAGGACCGCGAACCACACGGCTGCGACGACCGCCGACGATGCCCAGACCTGCAGCCACTTGAGCGTCCGGCTTCCGCCCGAGGGGAACAGACCGATGATGACCGCGACCGCCACGGTGACGAGCAAGAGCGACAGCATCACGATGTCGGACACGAGTGGCCAACTCTGGGAGATGCGTTCACGACGCGCGTCCTGGAATTCCTGGACCTGACTCAGCATGCGATCGAGGTCGCGTTCGTTCACCACGTCGGCCTTTTCGATCGCGAGAACCGCATTGCGAACGTCGAGAGCGGCCTGCTCGACCTCGTTGCTCGTGGACTTCGACGCGTTGAGTGCCGCGTTCTTCGTCAGGAGAACCCGCTTGTCGGCGGACGCGGACTGGACGTTGCCGTCGTTGGCGCTGCTACTCAACTCCTCGGAGCGCACCATCGTCACGTAGGTGTTGATCGAATGCAATGCGTCGTTGAGGACCGGTTGCGGCTGGTAATCGAGGATCGATTCCGAGAGTGTCGCCAACGAGGACAGTTCGCGCTTCAGGCTGCTGACGGCATTCCCCGCCCCCTGCCAGGCAGTGACGTTTGCGAACGACCCGATGAAGATGAATGCGGCACCGACGAACCCGGCCGCCATTGACATGACACTGTCGTCGTCGACGCCCCGTCTTCCGTTGCGCAGCGACACCTTGGCGCAGGGAACGACGACCGCGACGATCGGCACGACCACCACGAGCAGGCGGACGAAGAATGAGGCCTCGAGCAGAGATTCGTACATCGCCCGAGATACTAAGGAACAGTCGAACCGGTTTCAGTTCAGTCGACGAAGAACTTGGACCGCACGGCGTTGTTCGGTCCGTAGACGGGCTCGTTCTTGATGGTCAGATACATCTGGTTCCAGCTGCCCGTCGGCTTGTGGCCCATCAGCAGGTCGCGCATCGCGAGGTAGTTCGGGTGGGTGAAGTGTGCTGCCAGCGAGGCCTCGTCCTCCCACAGTTCGTACACCTGGATGCGTGTTTCGACACACGGGTCGGCAGCAAAGCAATAGGCGTGACACCCCGGCTCGTCGTCACGGGTGGCCTGCTGAATCGGTGCGGAAACGGCGACGGCGCGGTCGCGAGTCGCGCGATCGGCAAAATCAAGTTGGGCTGCAACGACTATCACGCGCCGCAACGTAACAGGGTCGCGCCGTCG
>CAYFNP010000376.1:0-1684 GCA_964344425.1 uncultured Bifidobacterium sp.
CCGTTGACGAGCTTGCCCCCACCGGGAAGCTCCGAAACGAATGCGGCCGTGCTCGTTGAATACGAGTTGTCGACGACCGAAATCCAGTCACCGCTGCCCTCGCGCATTTCGACGCGGTAGCCCACGATTCGCGCGCCACCGGTGTCGGTCGGTGAGGCCCAGTTGATGACGGCGTAGGTGTCACCTGCTCGCGCCGTCGGAAGGTTTCCGGTACCGGGTTCGTATCCGCTTGCGGTGAAATGCGCCGCGACTCGGCCGGCCGTCAACACGGTCGGATACACCGCAACATGAGCAACGGAACCGTAGAGAGAGTTCTCCCCCGCTTCGTCCGCCGCAAAACGAATGTCGCCGCCGCTGAGCGACACTTCACCCCTTGCAACCTCGGCACCGTTCACGAAGATCGAAGCGACAGAACCGTCGGTCGACACGGCGACGTGGTGCCACGATCCGGGCATCAAGATTCCCGACGGACTGGCAAGTCGACCGTTCGCACCGTTGGCGCCGGACACGACCGAGACGACTCCCGTGGAATCGACGCGCAGTTCCCAGCCGTTGTCGCGGGTGCCAACCGACGCGAGGACGGCGTAATCACCGTTCACCGAGCCGACGTTGACCCACGACTCGAAGGTTCCCGGCAATGTCACCGACGCTGCGCCGGTGAGCGCCTTGCGGTTGACGTACGCAGAACCCGTGCCGCCGATCGGAGCGGGCATGCCGAACGCGGTCGCACCGTCGAGGGGTGCTCCGCCCATGGCATCGCGAGCCGAGGTCGCACCTGGCTCGTCGGTCATCGGCCAGTAGGCACTCGGCCCGTCTGCACGGACGGCATCGCCATAGGGGTCTCCCGACGACGGCGTGACCACACGGCCGGGGCTGCGCGGCGCCGAGGCCGGCGACGACGGAACCCCCGAGGACGCCACCGTGGCTCCTCGGCCCGCGGCGTTCTCCGCCGCAACCTGGACGAAGACGAGTACGCCGTTCGTCAAACCCTCAATCCGGGCTCGAGGCTCGGCGACCCGGTCGAGGGTCACCCACTTCGCCCCGTCGAGGCTCCACTGCACCAGCCATCCGGACACCGCCTCGGCGACCGGCGCGGAGTCCCACGAAACGTCGAGGACCGCATTGCCGGGAACGACGACCAGGCCCGTCGGCGCCGTCGGCAGATCGACCGAAGCCGGCGCGGTCGGCTGACCCGTGTTTACGTCGCCACCAATGGGCGTCACGGCAACGGGCTTCTGCGCCCTACGACCCTGCGACTTCTTCTTCGATGTCGGTTGGGTCACCGTCACGGTTGGCGTGATGTACGTCGGCGTAACGGGCGCAGGTGACACGGCGGGCTTCGTCGGACCAACGGGCGAGTTGATCTTCGACGATGCCGACGGCGTGCCGGACACTTCGTTCGTCGTCGTCTTGTCATTGCTTGCGATGTCGTCCGTCGTACCGTTGTCGGACGTCAACGATGCGTTCATTGCCGCGACGGGGGCGACCGGCACGGCAATGAACGGCACCGCTGTGATTGCAGCGATGGAGATCGCAACGGTGACGTGCACCATGCGACGCATTCGACGCAACAATGCGTCGGAAAGATGAGTCGGCGCGACGTCAATGGCGTCGCAAACCGACGCAGGCGCAGGCCTGCCCCAGGACATGTGTTTCACGGTTCGCCCCCCGTGTTCTCGAGTTG
>CAYFNP010000377.1:0-379 GCA_964344425.1 uncultured Bifidobacterium sp.
AAGTTGATGCCCACCTGGATTGCCGCGTCGGACAACGTGAGACCGCTGATGCCGAGCGCGTTCTTCCATTCGTAGGGCTTGCCAGTGGTCGAATCGATACCGAGGCTGAGCGCCATCGAGATCGCCGTTGTCGACACCGTGCCGCGCACTTCGAGCGGAACCGGCGCGTGTCCGGAACCGGTGATGAATTCGATGTTGCCGATGAGGCTCATTGATGGCGTCGGACTACCGCCGATTTCGACACCGAACGAAGCAAAGCGCATGGAGATCGCGCTCGTCTTCACGACGAACCAGTTGTTCGGCGTCGGCAGCATGATCTTCAAGGTCGGCAACTTGCCGCCTGCGAGATCCTTCAACGGCACCGTCACCGGGACGATGT
>CAYFNP010000377.1:389-704 GCA_964344425.1 uncultured Bifidobacterium sp.
GAGCGGAATGTCGACCTTGCCGAGGCTCGGCGCATTTGGCAGGGTCACCTGCAGCGCTGCGTAGGTCGCGAACGCGAACGACGCGTTGGTCAGTGTCGGACCACCCGGGATCGGCGTCCAGTCGGACATGCCACCCGAGACGATGACTCCCTGCGACGAGAACGACGCGGCGAGGGTCAAAGTGGTGCCGAGGATGTCGGCGCTACCCGACACCGCGGCGGACAGACCCTTTGCGGTCTCGTAGGCAACGGTGAGCGTCGGAGCCTTGATCGTGACACCGGTCGTGATCGGCAGGTCCGGGAACACTGCCTTCAG
>CAYFNP010000377.1:739-1674 GCA_964344425.1 uncultured Bifidobacterium sp.
CGTGTAGCCCTGGCCCACGTTGACGGACACCTTGCCCGACGCGGTGAACGCGAGCACACAGGTCGATCCAACCTGACAGGTGGCGCTGACCGCGGCACCGGGCTCGCTGATCTTCACACCGGGGCCAGAAGCCGAACCGACCGGATACCAATCGGTGGTGCCCTTGAACGACAGGCTGAACGAGCGGGTCTGGCCCGACCGCGCCATCGTGCCCGTGAGATTGCCGAGCGGCAGGGTGAATCCGGAGAACGGAGTCCACGAGGTGGACCCGCCCGACGGCTTCACCGACACGGAGAACGAGTAGTCGGTCGACGACTTGTAGTTCAGGTTGAATCCGAGGACGATCGCGGTCGACGGCGTCGTGATTTCGATGTCGCCGGTTCCGGTTGCCTGGACCGAGCCCGTGGTGTTGTTCAGGTTCAGGTCGAGCGACGAGACCTTCACACCGTCGACAACGGTGAGCGGCTGCTTCACCTTCGCAGAGATGTTGTAGGTCAGGTTCTTGCCCGTTCCCTCGCGCGAGAACGAACCGCTGAGTTCGGTTGCATCCGAGGTGTACGACGCGGTCAGCGAGAACGCGCCGGTCGCGAGGGTCATCGAACCCTCGACCTTGACCGCGCCGAACGTCAGGGTCTGACTACCCGACAGCTGCTTGACGGCGTCGGGCATCGGCATCGCCAACGTGAGCTTCGGCATGTTCGCCGGCAGGCTGACGGCGGGCAGTGACGGGAAGCTCGGAACCTTGGGGGTCCAGTTGATTCCGCTCGGGGTCTTCAGTGCCCAGGCGAACTGGCCACCGTCGAAACCGATGTCGGAACCCGGGAAGGTGAACTTCGGGAAGTCACCCGTCAACAACACACCCGACGAGTTGAACGTGACTGCTGCCGTCAGGTTCGCACCGAACAGCGAGAACGTGCCCGACAGCGTGGCCGAGG
>CAYFNP010000378.1:0-1673 GCA_964344425.1 uncultured Bifidobacterium sp.
AGGGTCAATCGATCAACGGAAAGCGGAAAATCTCGCGTCGCTTCGATCGCAACGGAACGCATGCGCGACGCCTGCGCACGCTTCGACAACGCAACGAATTCGGCTTCTCCCGCCATGCCGGCGACGGTATCGCCCACCCCCGCCCTACACTGACGGCACGTTCACACAACGGGGCTGACAGGTTTCGACAGCAGGTCCGCTGGGCGATCGTGCGACCCGAGTTGCTCAGACTCGAAAAACGGGGCAAACACATATCTGCCAACGAGCAGTTCGCTCTCGCCGCCTGATTTTCAGGTGACAGAGAGCACTCGTGAGCCGCGAGGCCGCACGGGGCCAGTTCACCGCAGCCCGGCAACAGAAGCGGTGGATGACGGTGTGAAAGAACACTGACGGCACGAAAGTGTGCTGACGGATCGGAAAGACGATCCGCTGTCCGGGCAACCGAACAGCCGACCCGCCGGTGAGGTTGCGTCAGCCTCGAAGTTGGGAATGGTCGTAGCACGAGCGTTCAACGCCTGATGGACGGGGGTTCGATTCCCCCCAGCTCCACCACCGTCCTGATTCGACAAGAATCAGGGAACCATGATCGAACCAACCCTGCGTCGGGCCTACGAGCGACACCTTGACCTCCTTTTGGCCGAAGAACTCGAGTGTCGACCTGCGTTTGCCCGATGGTTCGTCAGCCGAGCACTTCCAACCGAAGCCCTACCAGAGGGGTTGCCATCCCGAGTTCACGTAACAATTAGTCGGTTCGTCTCCGACCTCGGTGTCGCAGCCGCAGGCGAGGACGACTTATGCGTTGAGGTCGATTGGGCTGACGAGTTCCGCGTCGTGCTTCTCGTCGAGGACAAACTCGACGCCGTCCTACAGGAGGGCCAGGTAAAGCGTTACCTCGAGCGCGTCGCCCAACTTCACTCCAAAGGTATCGCGGCAGCAGGAGTCATCGTCGCGCCCATCTCGTACCTCGAGGCTAAGCACGAGCAACTTGTGCCTCTCTCGATGTTGTCGATTGACGAAATCGCAGAGCATCTTGAAGCCGACGCCGAATACGCGAATCCGGAGATGCGATCACGCCTGTTGTGGCGCTCGAAACAACTTGTAAGTCTCCGAGAGGGTCGCCGATCCCCCGCAAGGGACCATGAACCAACGATCCGCGTCCGCGACGCAATGATCGCGTTCCTCGCGAGCATCGGATCCACCTCTGGACCGGATGCAAAGACCATGCGAACAATTAACACCGACTGGCTGTACTTCAAGCACGGCGAAGGGCTGATCTTCAAGATCCCTGCAAGCGTCGTGGATATTTACCCGTGCAAGATTTGGGCCTCCTACGACCCCGACGCGTCGCTTATTGCGCCGCCGCCAGACTTCCACCGCGCAGAGGACACGAAAAAGAACCTCGTGCTCCGCTGGACGAGCGACGTTGCGCTCGATCTGGAGACAATGCGACAAACGTCAGACATCGCGAGAGCAGAGGACGCACTACGGGCCTGCGACGTAGCTAGCCGCTGGATTGATCGATATCACGCGCTGGTGCAAAAGACTTGATGAGATCACATCCCGGCCCACGCAGAGCGAGAGACCCCGGTTGCGGGCTTGCGTAAAGACCTTTGTGAACGGACTAGGTTCTGGTGTCAATCGAATGACGGGGGATGGCAATGGCGAGTCCGGAA
>CAYFNP010000379.1:0-1670 GCA_964344425.1 uncultured Bifidobacterium sp.
CCTGGTGTGTCCATCGGAACGAGAATCTGCGAGTGCTTGCGCGACGGAGGTCCGTCGGGGCTGGTCAGCACCATGACGATCATGATCTTGCAACGCGGGTCGCCAGCGCCGGAGATGTAGTACTTCTCACCATTGATGACCCACTCGTCGCCGTCGAGCACCGCACGACACGCGATGTTCTTTGCATCAGAAGACGCGATGTCGGGCTCGGTCATGGCGTAGGCGGAGCGAATCTCGCCGCGCAGCAGCGGCTCGAGCCACTGCTTCTTCTGCGCGGGCGTGCCAACACGCTCGATGACCTCCATGTTCCCCGTGTCGGGAGCCGAACAGTTCAGGCACTCGGATGCCAGCGGGTTCTTGCCGAGTTCCATCGCGATGTATGCGTAGTCGAGGTTCGACAGACCCTCGCCGGTTTCGGCGTTTGGAAGGAAGAAGTTCCACAGGCCGTTCGCCCGTGCCTTGTCCTTGACCGACTCGAGCAGTTCAAGTTGCCCCGGCGCGTACGTCCAGCGGTCTGCGCGACCCTCGCCGAGCGCGTAGAACTCTTCGGTGATCGGCTCGACTTCGTTCTTGATGAACTGCTTGACGGCCTCGTAGAGAGGTATTGCCCGCTCCGACATCGCGAGGTTCATCGCTTCGTCGGTGGCGATTCCCGAATGCATGCCCGGACCCGTCATGGCTCTCCCTTGTTCGCGTTCTCCTGCCCTGTCGGGCGTTCCCGAGACATTAGTTGGCGGCCGCGACGGGCTCACATCCGGAGTGTCAGTTCGCTTGTGCCCGTTGCGACCACACCACGCCGGTGATCACCAGCACCGCGCCTGCAATCTGGACCGCGCGCAGAGACTCGTCGAGGAACAGCACCAGCCACGTGAGCGCCATCACGGGTTCGATCGCCGCCACCAACGCTGCGGGGGCAGGGCCGAGTTTCGACACACCCAGAAAAAACGCTGTCTGCGAAACCACCGTACTGACGATCGCAAGGCCGAACATGCACAGCACGCCAACACCCGTGTCGGGAACGTCAACACCACCCGATGCCACCGCAACAACCGTCGCAACGAGCACCGACGCCGCCATCCCCCACGCCGCCGCGACGAAACTGTCGCCCGCCAAGTGGTGACCCTTTGTGTCGTTCACGATGCGCTCGCTGTACAGGATGTAGCCGGCGTACAGCGCCGCGTTGAGAACGGTGAGAACGAAACCGAACACCGCTGCGCCCTGTGCTCCGTCGAAAATTTCGGGAACGGTGAGCGCGATACCGAGGAACGTGATCGCAACCGCAGTCCACAGTTGGCGAGACGTCGGCCGACCCAATGCCCAGGCGCCGACCGCCACCATCGCCGGGTACGTGTAGATCACCACGACGTAGAGATCGCCCGGCATCTTGTCGACGCCCACGAACGCGAACCACGCGAGCAGGCCGAAGAGCAGTCCCATCGCAAACCGCGGATGCCACTCGACGTGCAACGGATTCGGACCACGTCGCAAACGCGCGCGAACCAGAACGACGATCCAGATGACGGGTGTCGCAATGACGAAACGCCAGAACAGCACGTCGGTCGGTTCGATCTCCTCGAGCAGGCGCTTCGCCATCACCGTGAACAACGAATACGCCAACGCCGACGTCAGGATCCAGAGCACCCCCTGGCGCTTGTCGCTCATGCCGCCAC
>CAYFNP010000380.1:0-1670 GCA_964344425.1 uncultured Bifidobacterium sp.
GTGATCGGTCTCGTCTATCTGGGTTGGCCGACGGGAACCGTCGAGACACCGGTTCGTCCCGCGCCCGACGTTCGCTGGCTCTGACGCCGACTACGGCTGGTACACGCCGAACACGGCGCGCAGGGCATCGCTGACCTCGCCAAGCGTGGCGTTGGCTCGCAGGGCCTCTTTCATCGGGTACAGCAGGTTCTGCGTACCGCGCGCCGCGGCAGTGACGTCGTCGAGTTTCGCCTGCACCAGACCCATGTCGCGATTGGCCTTGAATTTCTTCAGGCTGGCAACTTGATCGACCTGCAGCTGCGGGTCGATGGGGAAAGCCTTCGGCTCGGGCTCGACGTCGACCTTGAACTTGTTCACGCCGACGATGACGCGCTCGTCGTCGTCGATGGACTTGGTGTACTCGTAGGCGGCCTGCTCGATCTCGTCCATCTGGAAGCCCTGCTCGATCGCAGCAACTGCGCCGCCCATTTCATCGATGCGTTCGATGTACTGCCAGGCAAGGGCTTCGACTTCGTCGGTCAGCTTCTCGACGAAGTACGACCCGGCCAGCGGGTCGGGAGTGTCGGCGACGCCGCTTTCGTAACCGATGATCTGCTGGGTGCGCAGCGCGATGCGCGCGGCCTCCTCGGTGGGAAGGCTGATCGCCTCGTCGTAGCCGTTGGTGTGAAGACTCTGGGTCCCGCCCAACACCGCCGCCATCGACTGGATTGCGACGCGCACCACGTTGTTCAGCGGCTGCTGTGCGGTCAGCGTGCTGCCACCGGTCTGCGTGTGGAAGCGCAGCAACTTGCTGGCCTCTTTCTTCGCACCGAACCGATCGGTCATGATGCGGTACCACATGCGCCGCGCGGCGCGGAACTTGGCGACTTCCTCGAAGAAGTTGTTGTGGCCGTTCCAGAAGAAGCTGAGTCGTGGTGCGAAGTCGTCGACATTCATCCCCGCATCGACCGCGGCCTGTACGTAGGCGATTGCATTCGCGATGGTGAATGCAATTTCTTGCACCGCGGTACTGCCTGCCTCGCGGATGTGGTAGCCCGAGATCGAGATCGTGTTCCACTTCGGGACGTTCTTCGAGCAGTAAGCAAAGATGTCGGTGATGACCCGCATCGACGGCCGCGGCGGGTAGATGTACGTACCGCGCGCGATGTACTCCTTCAACAGGTCGTTCTGAATCGTGCCGCTGATCGCACTGGCCGGCACTCCGTTTTCTTCGGCAACCAGTTCGTACATCAGCAGCAGAATCGCGCCGGTCGAGTTGATGGTCATCGACGTCGACACCTTGTCGAGCGGTAGGTCGCTCAGGAGAATGCGCATGTCGGCCATCGAGTCGATCGCCACACCCACCTTGCCGACTTCACCTTCGGCGCGGGGATGGTCGGAGTCGTAGCCCATCTGCGTCGGCAGGTCGAACGCGCACGACAGACCCGTCTGGCCCGCCTGCAACAGAAACTTGAAGCGTTCGTTGGTCGATGCGGCGGTGCCGAAGCCGGCGTACTGGCGCATCGTCCACAACTTGCCGCGATACATCGTCGGGTAGACGCCACGGGTGTAGGGCGGCTTGCCGGGTTCGCCCAGGCTGTCGGCGGCGTTCCATCCGTTCAGCGATTCCGCCGTATAGAGCGGTGCGATCGGGATACCCGAATCGGTGTGGGGCCAGGTCGAAACGTCAG
>CAYFNP010000381.1:0-1655 GCA_964344425.1 uncultured Bifidobacterium sp.
ACGTGGCGAACGCAACGGGTGGCAAGGTCGTTGGTCAGAACGCTCACCTCGACGGAGTGTCGTTCGATTCACGCACGTTGCGACCGGGACAACTGTTCGTGCCGATAGTCGCGGAGCGTGACGGCCACGATTTCATCGACGATGCCGTCGCACGCGGAGCCGGTGCGTACTTGACGACACGCGAACCACAGGGTCGACGCACCGCGATCGTCGTTCCCGACACCCTCGTTGCGCTGATGGAACTGGGTAAGTTCGGTCGCTCGCGGCTGGACGCGACGACGAGCGGTCGAGTCGTCGGCATCACGGGGTCGGTCGGGAAGACCTCGACCAAGGACTTTGCCCACGCGGCGCTCGCCTCGACGCTGCGCACGGCATCGAGCGACAAGTCGTTCAACAACGACCAAGGGCTCCCGACGACCATCCTGAACGCACCCGATGACGTCGAGGCGATGGTGCTCGAGATGGGGATGAGGGGTTTCGGCGAGATCTCGAGACTGTGTTCGATTGCGCGTCCACACGTGGGTGTGGTGACGGCGGTCGCCGCGGCACACACCGAGCGCGTCGGTGGTCTCGACGGTGTGGAGAAGGCCAAGGGCGAACTCGTCGAGGCGCTCCCCGCATCAGGCACCGCGATCCTGAACGGGGACGATCCACGAGTAGCGAGGATGGCCTCGCGCACATCCGCGCACGTGGTGACGTACGGGGCCGCTCGCGGGGCGGACGTGGCGATGACCTCGCAGTCGATGGATGCCGACGGTGCGGTGACGATGTCGGTGACGAGTCCGTGGGGCGATGTCACCGTGCGTGTTCCCGCGGCGGGCGTGCACATGGCGTCCAACGCACTCGCAGCGCTGGCGATCGCCGGGGTGTGCGGCGTGCCGATCGCCGATGCGGCACGGGGTCTCGAGTCCGCACGCCTGTCGCCGATGCGCATGGAGAACCACGTCACGGTTGGTGGCGCGCGCGTCGTGGCCGACTGTTACAACGCCAACCCGGCGTCGGTGGCCGCTGCGCTCCGCACGCTCGCAGCACTGCAGGTGAATCGTCGTGTTGCGGTCCTCGGGGTGATGGCCGAGCTCGCCGATGAGGCCGTCGAGCACCGACGGATCGCTGACCTTGCTGCCGAGCTCGGTATCGAAGTGTTCGGCGTCGGAACGGACCTCTACGGGGCCGAGGTGATCACGATCGACGACGCGGTGTCGCTGATCAATGGTCTTGGCGAGGGGGCCGCCGTATTGGTCAAGGGTTCGCGAGTCGCGCGGCTCGAGCGAGTGGTATCAGCTCTGCGTCTTCGCTGACGATCTGCCCTCGAGGGCGTGGATGTTGCACCACCACGCGAGCAACAACGCCCACGCTGCGCCGAACACGAGGAGCCATCGCGCGCCGTAACGGTCGATGACCGGGCCGAAGAGCAGGTTGCCGAGCGGGACCGTGCCGCCGAATGACATGAACCACAGTGCCGAGACGCGCCCGCGATTCTCTGGTTCGAGACGACGCTGGAACTCGGTGCTCATCGCCGTGGTGGTGAAGAAGTAGAAGAAGCCGAGGACGAAGCCGATGAGGAACGCGGGCAGTGGGCTGCGCGCGGCGGCGAAGCACGTGAGTGCGCCGGCGAACCCGACGAAGCCGACTTGGATCATGCGCGCACGGTCGCG
>CAYFNP010000382.1:0-1655 GCA_964344425.1 uncultured Bifidobacterium sp.
CGATCGAACTCAGACAGACGATCGACCCGCCGCCGTTGGCCTCCATGATCGGAGACAAGACTTCGTTTGCACGAACCAGCCCGAGCACGTCGAGGTTGAGGTTCTTCACCCACTGCTCTTCGCCGCGACCCGAGGCGCCCGACATGTTGTGAATGAAAATGTCGCATCCACCCAGTTGCTCGGCGGCCTTGGTCAACCACGCCTTGTAGGCGGCGCCATCGGCTGCGTCGATGCCTTCGCCGTACGCCTTGACTCCGAGTGCGGCGATGCTCTTCACTGCATCGCTGACATCGCCACGAGCGCAAATTGCGACGTCGCACCCTTCCTTGGCCAACATCTGTGCGGTAGCCAAACCGAGACCACGCTTGCCGCCGGTGACGATTGCCTTCTTGCCCTTCAGACCGAGATCCATGTTTCCCCCTTGTCGCTTTGCGCTTCAGCATAGGGTGGTCCCATGAAGCCAAGCGAAGCCGCACTCATCACCGGCGCCGGATCCGGCATCGGCAAAGCCACAGCCAAATTGTTTGCCGACAGGGGATTCGGCGTGGTCGCCCTCGACCTGACCGCTGAAAGCCTGTCGTGGACCAAATCCGAGCCCGATCCCGATCGTTACGTGACGGTCGTGGGGAGCGTCACCGACGAGTCGGTCAATCGCGAGGCCGTGGCGGCGGCAGTCTCGACTTTCGGTCGTCTCGACGTGTCGATTCTCAATGCCGGTGTCACCGGATCTCTGCCGTGGAACGAACCGGGAACGATCGATGCGTTGCGACGGATCCTCGACATCAACGTCGTCGGTGTTGCGATCGGTCTGAACGAAGCTGCCGCAGTGATGAAGAAGCAAGGTTCAGGTTGCGTCCTCGTCACGTGTTCGTCCTCCGGTCTGCGGGGTGACCCGGGGAACTGGGCTTACAACGCATCAAAGGCCGCTGTCATCAACCTCGTCCGCGCAGCGGCACTCGACCTCGGGTCGCACGGGATCAGGGTGAACGGCGTCGCCCCGGGACCGACCGAAACCGGTCTCACGGTTCGGTTGAACCAACTCCCGGAGCTGAAGCAGGCGATGGTGAACCGCATACCGCTCGGTCGCTGGGGACGACCCGAAGACCTGGCCGAGGCTTTCTGGTTCATGGCGTCATCCGCCGCGTCGTTCATCACGGGAGAAACACTGTTCTGTGATGGTGGCATCTCCGCGAACGCGGGTCACTTCGCGTTGCCCGAGCGCTCGCGTTAGTTGTCGCGTTGCTAGCGTGAGAACATGGCCGACAAATTCATCACGAACTATGAAGACGTCACCGTCTACGGGTTGGATGCCGACACCGAGGACCTGATGCACGAACAGCAGAAGGAGCTCACCTTCTGCTGGACGACCAAGGATGGTTCACCGATGGCATCGATCCTCAGTTACTTCCGCAAGGACGGAAAGTTTTGGATGACCTCGGCCGCGCACCGCAAGCGTGTGCCCGCAATTCGGCGCGACCCTCGGGTTGCGATTGTCGTGACTTCGACCGGTCAGCCGATGGGTGGCGGTCGTACGGTCACCTACAAAGGTACGGCCCGCGTTCTCGACGATCGCGCAACGAAGGACTGGTTCTACCAGGCTCTGGCAGAGCGTCTCTATGCCGGTAACGCGGCTCGTGTTGCCGAATTCGCGAAGA
>CAYFNP010000383.1:0-1650 GCA_964344425.1 uncultured Bifidobacterium sp.
AACGCTGGACCGAGGCCAACGAGAAGTTCCCGGTCAACACCATCGTGCGCATGATCGACACAACGAAGACGCTCAACACTCCCGACCAACTGGCCGATGTCCAGGCGTTCTTCTCGGAACACGAGATCCCACAGGCCGCAAAGACCCTGGAACAGGTGCTCGAACGCCACCGCGTGAATGCCGCCCTGCGCACCCGCGAGGGCGAAGGCCTGCTCGCCGCCCTCACCCGCTGACCCGACCCGGGCTCAGGGCACGCGAACCGACTTCGTGAGTTTGGTGCCGACCAGGCCGCGGTTCGTCGGGTAGATCGCCACGGTCCACGAACCCTTCTTCACACGCTTCGCCACGCAGGTCACCTTCGTCTTCTTCGTCGTGCAGGCGAGCGGCAGCGTGACGGCCTTCGAGCGTGCCAGCACCACGTAGCGAGTCGACTTCCCCGCGGTGAACGTTGCCGTGATCGTGCCCTTGGTGGCGCGCACGATGGCCTTCTTCACGGGAACCGGAGCGTTGGCGGCCGCGCCTTGTTTCATACGAAGTTTCGTTGTCGAGTACGAAAAGCCAGTGGCGGTCACGATGAAGTTCTCTCCGTCGAACGCGACGTTCGTCTGGGCTGCCTTCGACTCGCCGGTGGCGGACTCGATGACTTCGACCGTCATGGTCTTGTTCGCGGCGAAATAGCCGAACTTTGTCACCCGCGGTCCGATCGCCGCTGCCTCGACGTCCTCTTCTTCGTCCAGCATCTCGTTGTCGAATTCATCCTCGGGAAGATCGGTGTCCGCAAGGTCGCTGTCGTTCGAGATTCCCCACAGCAACAGCGCATCGTCAGCCGGAATGACCGCCCGGTACAGACCGCTGTTCACGGTCGTGCCGTCGGGGGCGAAGTGCGGAGCCGACGCTGTGAACTCCATCTCCTTGGTCGTTGCATTCCATACGGGGGTGCTGAGTTTGCACGGACCGTTGCTGTTGATCAACATCCGTCCCGACAGCCCGGGAACACCGTAGGGGTCCCGGCCGTTCCCGAAAGCCATGAAGAAGTAGATCTGGTTCGGCTTCGCGACGGCCACCGACGTCTCCGAATCGCAGTCCTTGCTTGCCGCGGCCTGCGCAATGCCGATCGGCGTTCCCTCGAACGTCACGACGGGTGTCGTCCCGTCGAGTGCGAGGTCCACGACAGCGTTGTCGGCCATCGCCATCGTCACCGCAGGAGTCAACTCGCCGAGTCGCACGACCACGCGAACACCGAGATCGGCGTCGAGTGACGTCACGCGACTGGTCGTCGGATCTTTCACGCGGCCCACCTCGCCCTTGTCGTTCGGGCCCGCGGGCTCGATCGACAACATCAACGAGTCGGTGAATTCATTCGCCGGCGCCGCTTTCACGTAGACACCGTCGTAGGCGCGGGTCGCTGCGGGAAATCCGTCGTAGCTCCAACGACCCGTGTACGTCGTCGCCGTCGTACCGAACGTCGTGTACGTCTTGGTGTTGGCGGCCTTGTCGGCACCCACCACGGTCGTTCCTTTCGGAACCCACTTCGCGGCTGTCTCAACACCGCGCTCGACCAACGTCACGGCTGAAATGCAGTAGGTCTTCACGGAGTCCGAACATTGCGGGAAGTCGCCGCGCGGAAGCGTGGGGCTTGCCGCCGACACC
>CAYFNP010000384.1:0-1645 GCA_964344425.1 uncultured Bifidobacterium sp.
CCACGCGCCGTCTGCAGCACACCGGACACGGACATCTCACCGACCCGGTCGGAAGCCGCGGGCGATCAGACCACCGCGAAAAAGCTCGACCTGACCCTTTTCAACGAGGACGACGGCAATACCGCGGTCGCCCTCGGCGGAGTGGACAACCTCGAAATTCGCAATGTTGACGTTGAGCTCGGACGCGAGCGTGAAGATCTCGGCGGCCGAGCCAGGCCTGTCGGGTATCGGGATTCGCACTTCGACCGCGTCCTCGAGCGAACGCACCCGCGCGGGGAGGTTGGTGCGGGCCTCTCGCGCCCGCAGCAGCATCCTTTCGAGGCCACCCGAGTCCTGTGCATCGACGGTATTGCGAAGTTCCGACAGTCCGGCGATGAAGTCATCGAGCGTCGACACGATCGCCTCGCGATTGGCGCGACAGATGTCGAGCCAGATGCCCGGCTTGCTCGAAGCGATTCGGGTCATGTCACGGAATCCGCCGGCAGCCATGCGCAAGAGCGACGCGTGCTCTTCGGAGCGCCTGTCGGCCAGCGTCATCAACGTTGCAGCGGTGAGGTGCGGTACGTGGCTGACGATCGCAACCAGACGATCATGGTCCTGGGCCGACAGAGCGAGAACGCTTGCGCCCAACTGATTCACGACACCCGCCACCAGTGCGAACACCGGGTCCGGCGTAGTGGACGTCGGCGTGAGTATCCACGTCGCGCCCTCGAAGAGATTCGAGTCCACGCCGTCGAGACCATCGAGTTCGGACCCCGCCATCGGGTGTCCGCCGACAAACCGAGCATCCTCGATCCGATCCACAAGCGGGGCCTTCACGCTGCCGACGTCGGTCACGACCCCCTTGGTGGCTTCCAGCGCGGAGGCGACTTCATCCGCCAACTGAAGAACGGGCACCGCGACGAACGTGATCTCTGCGTTCGAGTCGACGCCGCATGCAGAGGTGATGCGACGTTCGAGGGCTGCTTCCTCGCGACCGGGGTGCGGGTCGGAGCCGGAAACGGACCAACCGAGGTCGGTCAAACGGGCAGCGATCGAGCCGCCGATGAGTCCGAGGCCGACCACGTTGGCCGAACGTTGCACCATGGTGCAGAACCCTACCGACGCCCGGCTGCAGCCATCGCCCGGATTAATTCGCGCCTTTCGTCGAGTGACAATTCTCGCCACGCTCCAGGACGGAGTCGTCCGTCAACGATCGGACCAATGCGAACCCGCACGAGACGCTCGACATCGTGTCCTACGGCTTCGAACATCCGGCGCACCTGCCGATTGCGCCCTTCGTGAATGGTGATCACCACCGTTCCGTCGCTTCGTTGACCAACCTTTGCGGGCGCGGTCGGCCCGTCGTCAAGATCGACACCCTGGCGCAGCCTGCGCAACTCTCCCTCGCTCAACCGCGACCCGCCGCGCAACAGTGCGACGTACTCCTTGTCGACACCCATGCTCGGGTGAGTGAGAAAGTGCGCCAGGTCGCCGTCGTTCGTCAACAAGATCAGGCCCTCGGTCTCACCGTCGAGACGTCCGACCGGGAACACGCGTGGTTCGCCCGGCACAAGGTCGATGACGGTCGGCCGACCCTGCGGATCGTGCGCCGTCGAGATGACACCGCGAGGTTTGTTCAAGAGGTAGTAGACGAGTCCGGGCC
>CAYFNP010000385.1:0-1642 GCA_964344425.1 uncultured Bifidobacterium sp.
GGCGAGTTCTCGAATTCCCACTCCTCGAAGAATCGGTACGGATCCTCGTCGCGCAACGTCTTGAATGCCCCGTATCGCCACGCGCGGTCCTGCAACCAGAACTCGGGGTTCGACAGGTTGATGTCGGACAGGGGAACATGCGGCAGCGCTGTGCTGGTGGGGGCCATGCCGTGACAATATGCGGTCGCCATGGCACACGGTGAAGCCCTCCCCGAAGATGCGACGATCGAGTTCACTTTCTTCGTCGATGCCGAGACGTACCTCATGTCGGGTGGCGAACTGGCGGCGTCCGAGGACGAACTTCACGCGGCCGGCGTGGACCGAGTGGACATTCCGACGGCTTTCGGCCGGGACCTTGGTGACCGCGTGCCCGTTCGCGTCGTGGCCACGGCGCGGGGACTTCGCTGGTACGCAGGTCTGCTCAATTTGCACGATCCAATTCAGCGCGACGAGCTGGATCGGGTGCTCTTGGCGCACGCCAATCGCTCTCGGTAGGTTGGGCGGACCAGCGCCGTCGGGGACGGTGTCATCACAGGGGGAATCATGGCCGAAGCCGTCATCGTCGCAACCGCTCGTAGCCCGATCGGCCGCGCGTTCAAGGGTTCACTCATCGACATGCGTCCCGACGACCTGTCCGCACAGATGGTGAAGGCCTTGATGGCCAAGGTGCCCCAGGTGCGACCGGACGACGTGGAAGACCTGATGATGGGTTGCGGTCAGCCGGCCGGCGAACAGGGTTTCAACATCGCGCGCGTTGTGGCGATCCTTGCCGGCCTCGACAACGTTCCCGGCGTCACCGTCAATCGCTATTGCTCGTCGAGCCTGCAGACCATCCGCATGGCGGCGCACGCCATTCGCTCGGGCGAGGGCGACTGCTTCATCGCGGCCGGTGTCGAATGCGTCAGCCGCTATGGCGCGGGCGCCAGCGACTCGGCGCCGAACGCGGTTTTTGCCGACGCCGGCAAGCGCACCAAGCAGCGCGCCGAAGGTGGCCAGCCGTCGTGGGCGCCGCAAGCCGGTCTGCCCGACATCTACATCGCGATGGGCCAGACGGCAGAGAACGTGCGCGAAGTCGAGGGTGTGACACGCCGCGAGATGGACGAATTCGGTGCCCGGTCGCAACAACTCGCCGTCGCCCATCAGAACAACGGCTTCTTCGAGCGCGAGATCACGCCCGTCACCCTGCCCAACGGAACCGTCGTGTCCAAGGACGACGGCCCGCGCGACGGCACGACGGTCGAGGGCCTCTCGGGCCTCAAGCCCGCGTTCCGACCCGACGGTGAAATCACCGCCGGTAATGCCTGTCCGTTGAACGACGGTGCCGCAGCCGTCATGGTGATGAGCGATACGAAGGCCAAGCAACTGGGTCTCACCCCACTCGCGCGCGTCGTCGCATCGGGCGTGTCGGGCCTGAACCCCGAGATCATGGGCCTCGGCCCAATCGAGGCGATCCGCCAAACATTGAAGCGGGCGAAGATGACCATCGACGACATCGATCTAGTCGAGATCAACGAGGCGTTCGCCGCTCAGGTGATTCCTTCGGCGAAGCACCTGAACATTCCGATGGACAAACTGAACGTGCACGGTGGCGCGATCGCCCTCGGTCACCCCTTCGGCATGACCGGCGCGCGCATCATGACCA
>CAYFNP010000386.1:0-1642 GCA_964344425.1 uncultured Bifidobacterium sp.
TTCTGGTGGATGTTCACCCCGCTCATCGCACGCCACTTGCGGCGCAGGACCCACGCTGCCCGCAGGCCGTGGTGGGCGCCACCGCAACTGCTGAACACGCGCGAGGTGTCGGTGCTCGCACTTCTCGCCGGTGCGTCGATGGCGACGGCATTCATCAACACCCTCTTTACGCAGACCGTCACGTATGCAGCCGAATCGTTCGGCGTCAGCGAACAAGGCCAAGGGGTCGCGGGGGCCATCGTGCGGTTCGGCATCGTGATTGCGATTCCACTCGCAGTCCTTGGCGATCGCATCGGCCGACGCCGCATCGTTGTCACGCTTGCGTGGGTCGCGCCGATCATCGCTGCACTCGGCGCGCTCGCCCCGAACTTTTGGCTGCTCACCGCCAATCAAACCGTTGCGCGGCCACTCGGTCTCGCCCTCGACGTCGCGCTTCTCGTCGTTGCCGTCGAAGAGATGCCGAAGGACGCGCGCGCCTACGGACTCAGTTTGCTCGCACTTGCCAACGGCGTCGGTGCCGGCGTCGCGGTCATCGCCCTTCCCCTTGCCGACACCGGTGACCATGGCTGGCGCATCATCTACGTCGTCTCGCTGGTCTGGCTGCTCGTTGCGCTGCGACTCACGCGACGACTCGGCGAGACATCACGCTTCACCCGCCACCAACTCGAGGGTTCTCGGTGTGAAAAGACTCGGAAAACGGGTCGAAATGCACCGAGAACCCTTCGGGGTGGGGGGAAGCAGGGGGTGATTCTGCTCGTCGCATTCCTCGGGAACATCTTCCTCGCGACCGCGTCGATCTTCCAGAACCGCTACCTGAAAGACGTCCGCGACTACTCCGCGGTTCTCGTTGCCACGTTCAGTCTGGTCACCACGTTTCCATCGGCGCTCGGACTTGTGTTCGGCGGTCGACTGGCCGACGACTACGGCCGGCGGGCCGTCGCCGCAACGTGCATTCCCGTCGGGGCTTTGATGATCGCTCTCTCGTTCGCCACCGACGGATGGCTGATGTGGACGTGCGCCATCGTCGGCGGCGTGTTCGCCGCAACGGCGTACCCGGCGATGGCCGTGTACCGCGGCGAGTTGTCGCCCACCGCACGGCGCCAGACGTCGTCGTTCCTCGTCACCGTGTCGGCGTTGTTGGGCGGCAGCCTCGGTCTTGTACTCGGTGGAACGTTGATCGACCACCACTGGTCGTACGGAACGGTGATGCTGGTCTTCGCTTCGGTGTCGCTCGTCATCTCGGCGCTGGTGTGGTTCCTGTACCCCGAAACAGCGCACCGCGAGTTGGAAGAGCTGAACCCCGAGGACGGCGGCGTCTAGAGCGACGCCATCCATTCGCCGATCACGTCGGCAACGTGCTGATCGGACCCCTTCAGGTCGTGGCGACCGCGTTCGATGAATTCGAACGTGACGGGTCCGGGAATGCGACGCGCATGTCGGCGCAATTCGGTCGGCGAGCCGAACGGGTCGTTGGTTCCGTGAATGAACAACGTGGGGACCGTGATGCGCGGCAGATGTTCGATGCGCAGATTCTCCGGCTTTGCCGGCGGGTGCAGCGGGTACGAGATCAACACGAGACCCTTGACGGCAAGCCCGTCGGCCACGGCCATCGAACACATGCGGCCACCCATCGACCGCCCGC
>CAYFNP010000387.1:0-1635 GCA_964344425.1 uncultured Bifidobacterium sp.
CCCTGACGGCCGCCGGTGCAAGCGCGCGGCGGAAAGGGACACCGCGCGCCTCCCAATGACGAAGGTGCGCGGCAGGCATGCCGTGTAACAGGCGTCTGCCGGTGGGGCGGTATTAAATGTCAAGTTGGCGCGATCGCAGCCAATCAAGGACGCGACGGTTGGCATCGGGTGCCTGCACGGACATCGGGATTGAATCGAGACCCGTCGCGTCGTGGCTGATGACGAGCCACTGGCCCCGACGGAACTTGAACGTTTGGACAAGGAGGTCCTCACTCATCCCGAAAGCCTCGGCGACGACCTGCCGGTCCGAGGCGCGAGGCAGTTTCGAGACGAAGTAGGTGTGGGGTTGCGACATGATGTTGGTGTCGAGGTACCGGATGCGTTGCGTGGCGATGCCGATCCCGAGACCAAACTTGCGACCGCGGCGCGCCAGAGTCTGGGCGATCTCCGCGGATTCGGCATAGGAACCGGTGCCGTTCCCGCGGATGAACTCGTCGGCCTCGTCGAAGATAAAGGTGACGACGGGGTCGATCTGCCCGGTCAACCGTCTTCCCTCGTACACGGTGTCACCCAGTTGGCGGCTGAACTTGCGCAGGTCGTTCGGGTCGTGGGCCTGCACGACCCAGATGCTCGATCGGGTGGGGTCGTTCAAGTCGGCGACGATTTCGGTGAGCGTCGTCCCGGCGGCCATTGGCTCCTGGACTTGCGTGGCGATATCCCGAAGCTTTTCCAGCTTGGGTTCGAAATCCTCAGAAAACATTACCAAAGATTGATTTTGAAGTTCATTTTGTATTTTATCTGCGAGCGTTCGGGCCGTCGCTGCCGTGAATGTTGTTTCTTTGTAGTTGCTAATTCCCAGAGCGTTCAGTGAACGTGTCACGATGGACTTTCGGTTAGTGGAGTTTGCTGATTGCCGAGCCTTGCCCCACGGCACCTGGTCGGTGAAGAAGAGGTCCCACACCGTCATGCTCTGCGAGTCGGCAAAGACCCGCAAGCGCTTCTGGCTCACGACGTCGCGCAAGGCCCGGTTCACGCCGAGACGCTCCCTCTGCAGTGCGCGGGGCAAGAGGGCGTAGCGACTGAAGAGTTCGACGGCATCATCTAGGCGGGGGCGGCCTGGCGCTTCGTTGATGTACTTGTAGAGCGGTTCAGGCAAGGTGCGGCGCCCGACGGTCAGGATTCTTGCCGTCAACCGGTCGGAGGTGTCTGCCAAGTGGTCAACCAATAGCCCGGTGTACTCGCTCATCAGGTCGAAGAACACCACCTTGACCGGCCGGTGGCTATCGGCGATGAGCTTGGCGACAATCGTCGAGAGCAGGTTGGACTTGCCCACGCCGGTAAAGCCAAAAATCGCGAAGTGCGTGCGCAACAACTCGTCGATGCGAAGCAGGAGCTCCACGTTTTCGTCGCGGATCAAGGTGCCAATCGAGGTCAGGTTCTCCTCGGTGGCGCGGTCGATCCCGTTGTTGGCAATCAGGTTTGTCCACTCGCTGTCGAGCACGCGCACCTCATGACCCACCATCGGCATGTTGGATTCCTGGCCGACGCGTGCGTCCCGTCTCGGGTCGTCCTCGATCTCTAGGTTGGTCGGGATGCACGTCACGCGGATCTTGGTTGTGTCCTCAGTCGACGTTG
>CAYFNP010000388.1:0-1627 GCA_964344425.1 uncultured Bifidobacterium sp.
GCTAATTGACCTTGAGTGCCGCGCTGAATACCTTCTTCGGCTTCATCTCGACGGCGATCTTGTGCGCCAAGTTGGCGAACGCCTTGCCGACTTCGCTGTCGGGTGCGACTGCCGCGATCGGCTTGCCGTCGTCGCCGCCTTCGCGCAACGCGGTCATGAGCGGGATCTGTGCGAGCAGTGGGACGTTCAATTCTTCGGCGAGCAACTGGCCGCCACCACTGCCGAACAGTTCGTACTTCTTGCCGTCGTCGCCGGTGAACCACGACATGTTCTCGATGATGCCGCGCACTGGCAGGTTGACCTTGGCTGCCATCGCAGCCGACAGTCGCGCCACCTTCTGTGCTGCCTCTTGTGGCGTCGTCACGACGAGCACCTCTGCGCGCGGGAGATACTGGCTGAGACTGAGTGCGATGTCGCCGGTGCCAGGAGGCATGTCGACGAGCAGGAAGTCGGGCTCGTCCCAGTAGACGTCGGTGAGGAACTGTTCGAGTGCCTTGTGCAGCATCGGTCCGCGCCACACGACGGCCTGGCCCTCTGGCACGAAATAGCCGATCGAGATGCAACGCACGCCCCACGCCTCTGGTGGCAGCAACATGTTGTCGATCACGACCGGATCGCGATCGGTGCCGAGCATGCGTGGAATCGAGTAGCCGTAGATGTCGGCGTCCACGATGCCGACCTTGTAGCCGGCGTTGGCGAGCGCGACGGCGAGGTTCGTCGTCACGCTGCTCTTGCCCACGCCACCCTTGCCCGACGACACGAGGATCGCACGCGTCTTCGAGCCCGGCTTGGCGAACGGAATCTCGCGGCCCTCCGCATGACCGTGTGCGTGACCCGAACCCGCGGTCGCGGCCGGATTGCCGTGCAACATCTCGCGCACCTTGGCGCGCTCAGCATCGTTCATCACGCCGAAGTTCAAGTTCACGTCCGAGACGCCGGGCAGCGCACGCAGAGCGCCGTTCACGCGGTTCGTGATCTCGTTGCGCAGCGGACAACCCGCGACGGTGAGCACGACGGTGAGGCCGACGACGCCAGACGGTGCGACGACGACGTCGCGCACCATTCCAAGCTCGACGATCGAGCGATGAAGCTCGGGGTCCTCGACGGGACGCAGCGCGTCAATGATCGTGTCGGTGGTGGGGGTAGACATTGAGGGCTCCAATAATTTCCACTATGGCCATAGGTAGAATACCGATGTGCCGAGCAAGACCGCCAACCTCACCTCAGGTTCTTTCACCGCCACGGTCTCTGCCATCACGTCCGCCTTCGGGGATCCCACCCGGCGCGCGGTCTACCTCTTTGCCCGTGAAAGTGAGACTGGCGTCACCGCGGCGCAGGTCGCCGAGAAGTTCGACGTGCATCCCAACGTCGCGCGCCACCACCTCGACAAGCTCGCCGCCGGTGGCTATCTCGAGATCAGCGTCGAAAAGGTCGGCGGCAAGGGAGCTGGTCGACCCTCGAAGCACTACAAGGCAGTCGCGGATGCCCAACTCGAGTTCCCGGTGCGCAGCGACGACCTCGTGCTCACGCTCCTCGGCAAGACGCTCGCCGCGCTTCCCCCCGACAAGGCCGCACAGATGGCAGAAGAGGTCGGCCAGCAATACGGCAAGGCGATGGCCGCAGGTCT
>CAYFNP010000389.1:0-1620 GCA_964344425.1 uncultured Bifidobacterium sp.
CACCGACCACGGCACCGGCCGTTCCCAACGCTTGCGATGCGACACCCGACTCGAACGCACCGAGTTCGTTCGATGCGCCGATGAACACGTTCTCGACGGCGAGAACGCGACCCCGTTTGTCGTCGGGCGTGACCAACGGAACGATCGATCCGCGAATGAAAACGCTCACCATGTCGGCAGCACTCATGACGACGATCGCGATGAATGCAACGACGTAGTTGTGCGTGAGGCCCAGTACAACGGTCATCACGCCGAACACCGCAACGACGAGGAACAATTTGTGGCCGACCCGCCGGCGAACCGGGCGCCATGCGAGGAAGATGGCCATCGTGGCCGCTCCGATGCCGACCGCCGCACGCAACCATCCGTAGGCCACGTCACCAACGCCAAGACGCTCTTCGGCGATCACGGGAAGAAGCGCAACTGCCCCGCCGAACAGCACGGCGAACAGATCGAGAGAGATCGCCGCGAGGAGAATCGGCGTGCGGCGAATGAACACGAGTCCCTCGATCGCGTGACGGAAGGTCGGCCGTTCCTGGTTTGCCGGGGCCGCGAGGTGCGGTACATCGACCCGGAGTATCGACAACATGCCGATGACGATCAGCAATGACGCAACGAAGTACGCGACCCACGGGTCGATGCTGTACAACAGACCCGATGCCGCTGGTCCCGCGATGGCCGCGCCGGTCCACGTGGCCGACGACAAAGCCACGACGGCGGGCAGTCCTCCTGCCGGCGCGATTGCCGGCCAGATCGATCGTGCTGCGGGTGCAACGAATGCCCTCGCAATGCCGTAGAGCAACGTGATGAGAAAGATCGGCGCAACGGCGGTCGGGTTCGAACGCGCGTACAACATCAATGCAACGGCGCTCACCAACTCGCCGAAGACCGCGATCAACACGACCTTCTTGCGGTGGAAGCGGTCAGCCACAACGCCGGTCACCAGCACCAGGGCGGCCGCGGGCAGGAACTCGACGAGGCCGATCCACCCGATGTCGATCTCGCGACCGGTGATGTCGTAGACCTGCTTGCCAAGCGCCGCCGCCTGCAACATCAGTCCGGTGTAGAGGCACGTCCCGTAGAGCAACATCGCGCGGACATTCGGATTCCGCAGGACTTCCCGTGACCCCAGTGGCGCCGGCACGCCGTCAGCGGCTTGTTGCTCGGAGTCGGGAGGCACTCGGGCGACCCTAGTCCACGAAAGGCGCTGGTAGACTAAAGGTCGAAATCGGGGGTTCACATGACGATTGCCGACGACACGCGCTGGCTCGATGCAACGGCGCAGGCCGATCTCGTGAAAACGGGTCAGGTCTCGGCCGCCGAACTCACCGAAGCAGCAATCGAACGCATCGAAAAGACCGACGGTGCGCTGAACGCCGTGAACTACCGATGGTTCGACCACGGCCGCGAGCTCGCCGCGGACGTCGATACATCCAAGCCCGGCACGAAGTTCGCCGGCGTGCCGTTTCTCTTGAAGGACCTGCACACCTTCTACGCCGGTTTTCCCATCTCGAACGGCAACAAGGCGCTGAAGGCCGCGAACTTCACGCCGAACTTCTCGACGACGCTCGTCGAGCGATTCGCAGCGCAACGTCTCGTCATTCTCGGACGCACCACTTC
>CAYFNP010000390.1:0-1610 GCA_964344425.1 uncultured Bifidobacterium sp.
GACCCATGAGAAAGAGCCGCTTGTGGCCCCACAGGTCGCCGATCTTGCCGAACGCGGGACCGACGACGCCGAAGGCGAGCATCGGGCCCGTGAGTGCCCAGTTGACGGTCGACGTAGTCGAGCCGAGATCGGTTGCGATGGTGTCGAGGGAAACGACGAGCACCGTGATGGTGGAACTGACGGCGAACAATCCGGCAAGGACAACGATGAGCGTTGCCCACGCCCGGTTGAGACCGATGCGCTTGGCGACTTTTTTGACGAGCGCCTTTCCGCGCTCTGCCTGCCAGGGCAGGACACCGGTTTCGTCAAGAACCGGAACGCCGGGGCGACGTGGCGCGTCGCTCATGCACCGTAATACTCGAGGTCGATCGTGGCGCCCTTGGCGGCTTCGTCACCGCTCTTCACCTCGACACCCCCGATGAACAACTTCTTCAGGCGGTGCGTCGGCGCCTTGCCGGTGACGGTGCCGATGACAAACCCGGCCTCGGTGAGTCGCTTTTCGACCGTCGCCTTGTATTGCATCTGCACGTACGGAATGGTGACGAGTTCCTTGCCCTTCGACACCCAGTAGCTGACGCTGCCGCCGCGCGGCACCGACTCGCCGGCCGCCGGCACCTGACCGCCGACCTTGCCCGCCTCGGCATCGCCGATGTCGTCGGCGAGTTTGGTGATGGTGAGGCCCAGTTTGGTGATTTCGGCCTCGGCCGCGGCGGGGTCCATGCCGATCAGGTTGGGCACGACGCGCGGCGCGGGCCCGTCGGAAACAGTGAGAGTGATGGTCGTGCCCTTGACGACCTGGTCGCCCACCGAGGCCGCGGGTTGTTCGGCGACGGCCCACTTGATGACCGTGCCGGCCGGGACGTTTTCGTCGTTGATGCCGTCGGACACGACCACAAGGCCGAGTTCCTCGATGCGCCGTGTCGACTCTTCGAGCGTCTTTCCGCTGAAGTCCTCGAGCGTGGAGAACGTGCGACCTTGCGACACCACGATGGTGAGTGTCTTGCCCTCTTGCAGCATGCGGCCGTCGCTCGGGTCGGTCGAGATGATCTGTCCCGTTTCGACGACGTCACTGCGACCTTCCTGGACGTCGAGCGTCCAGTCGTAGTTGACGACAAGATTCTCGGCCTCGCCCTGTGTCAGGCCAACGAGCACGGGAACTTGGTAACTGTCCTTCTTGAGGAGGAAGTAACCGGCAGCCGCACCCGCAACGATTGCGACGGCAGCGATGACGGCGACGATCTTGCGTCCGCGCAAACGCGACACCTTTGCGCGTGCGATTTCGCCGGTCGGGTCGTCGGCGTTGGATGACTCGCCGCGCGCCGCGGCAGCGACGTCTTTGTCCTTGTCGATCGCCGAGTGGATGGGTCGCGAAATGTCGCCGGTTGGATCTCCTGCGTCACCGTGGTCGATCGGCGCGGACTGCGGAGGCAATGGCACGAGAAGCTCCTCGATGCCGACCACATCGATGGGCGTCGGACGCGGCACGCGCTTGGCGACGGCGACGAGTGCCTCGCCGAATTCTCGAGCAGTGAAACGACTCTCGGCATCGGGACGTGCGGCGCGTTCGAGGACACTTGCCAACGCACCAAGGTCGGCGGTGACCGGCAGCA
>CAYFNP010000391.1:0-1604 GCA_964344425.1 uncultured Bifidobacterium sp.
GACACCCATGCGCGTATTTACACTGCCCTGTGTCGCAACTTCGTGGGCAGTTCCCTTGCGCAGCACACCACCCTCGCCGACGTACGGTCCCTCGGTGTTCTCGCGAATCACGATGAAGTCATGCGGCTTCGCATGGCCGGGCGCGGTGCCCACGAACGGACGCTGGTTCACGAACAGGTCGAGCTCGAATCGCATCTTCAACAGGAGACCGCGCTCGATGACACCGGGCGGAACGTCGGGGGTGCCGACCGCACCGAGAAGGATTGCGTCGAACTTGCGCAGCTCGGCAAGCGTCGCGTCGGACAGAATTTCGCCGTCACGCAGGTAGCGCGCGCCACCCAGGTCGAAGTCGGTCGTGTCGACCGCGACGCCGGCGGCCCTGACCACCTTCAACGCCTCGACGGTGACCTCGGGGCCGATTCCGTCGCCGCCGATGACTGCAATGCGATGTGCCATAGACGCGCAAGGCTAACTGGCACACCGTCGGTAGCCTTTTTCGCATGGCCCGCCACCAACTCACCCAGGTCGCCTACGACCGTTTGAAGGCCGAGTTCGACGACCTCACCACGCGCGGTCGCATCCAGGTGGCCGAAAAAATCGAACGCGCCCGCGAGATGGGCGACCTCTCGGAAAACGGCGACTACCACGCCGCCAAAGACGAGCAGGGTCACATGGAAGCCCGTATTCGCACTCTCGAGGCGATCCTCGAAGACCACGAAATCGTCGCCGCGGGCGCCGAGGGCCAAGTTTCGATCGGTTGCACCGTGACCATCGTCTACGACGGTGACGACGACGACATGGCCGAGCGCTATTTCATCGGTCACATCGAAGAGCGCCGTGAAGGCGTCGAAATCATGAGCCCAAAGGCCCCGCTCGGTGCGGCGCTGCTCGAACGTCGTGTTGAAGAATGGGTCGAGTACCAGGCCCCCAACGGCAGCAAGTTGCGCGTGCGCATTCTTGCCGTCGAACACCACGACTGACCCAGTGACAGACACGACGCACCGCACTCCCCCGCTTCCGCCCGGACGCGAAGTCACGCTGCCCGGACGCGGAACCATCTTCTTCCGTGAGGTCGAAGGCCCACCAGGCGCACCGACGCTGATGTTGTTGCACGGCTGGACCGCAACCGCCGACCTCAACTTCTTCACCTGCTACGAACCACTCGGCCGTCACTTTCGCGTGATCGCACCCGACCAGCGTGGCCACGGCCGCGGCATCCGTTCGAACAAACCCTTCACGCTCGCTTCGTGTGCCGACGATGCGGCGGCGCTCGCCGACCACCTCGGCATCTCCACTTTCATTCCCGTCGGCTACTCAATGGGAGGCACCGTCGCCCAACTTCTGTGGCGACGACACGAAGCACGCGTGCGCGCACTCGTGCTTGCCGCAACGTCGGGGTACTTCGTGTCGACCAGACAAGAACGACTCTCCTTTCTCGGCCTCCACGGCCTCGGGGTGCTTGCACGCGTCACGCCGGCAAAGACGAAGGACCGCATCACCGAGCGCGTGTACCTGCAACGCAAGGTCAGCAACTGGGAGCCGTGGGCGGCGGCGCAGTTGCAGCAACACGACTGGCGCACGATCCTCGAGGCCGGTGGCGCACT
>CAYFNP010000392.1:0-1602 GCA_964344425.1 uncultured Bifidobacterium sp.
TCGCCGATGTTTCTGTTGGCCAACGTCGTCGACGATCAAATCATGAACATCACGCACGTCGTGCGTGCCGAAGAGCACCTGCCGAACACGCCCAAGCAGCAGATGCTGTGGCAGGCACTCGGTTCCCCGCCACCGACCTGGGCGCACGTACCGGTTCTCGTCAACGAACAACGCAAGAAGCTGTCGAAGCGCCGCGACAAGGTTGCCGTCGAGCAGTACCGCGAAGAGGGAATCCTCGCTGACGCGATGGTGAACTACCTCATGACCCTCGGCTGGGCCCCGCAGGGGGAGACCGAGATCGTTCCGTGGCAACGCATCGTCGACGAGTTCCGTCTGGAAGACGTCAACCATTCGCCGGCTTTCTTCGACATCCAAAAACTGCTCGCCTTCAACGGCGAATACATCCGCATGATGTCGCGCGAGCAATTCATCCGCGCCTGCGACCCCGTCCTCGCATCCGGCACCGCACCGTGGCCGGCCGATCGCTTCGACGCCGCAAAGTTCGCAGCGATGGCCGACCTCGTGCAGACCCGCGTGCAGGTGTTGGGTGACGTTCCCGCAATGGTCGACTTCCTGTTCCTCGACACCCCGGTCATCGACGACGCGGCGTGGGCGAAGGCAACGAAGGACGAGTGGGCACGTTCGGTTCTTGCCGAGACGTCGACGTCGTTCGCGGCGTTGGGTTCGTGGACCGCGGAATCCCTGAAGGCGGAACTCGAGCGGATCACCGAGTCGCTCGGTCTCAAACTGGGCAAGACCCAGGCGCCGATCCGTGTCGCAATCACCGGTCGCAGTGTCGGCCCTCCGTTGTTCGAATCAATCGAGGTCCTCGGTAGGGAAGCGACCCTTCGTCGCCTCACTGCTGCGCTCGACCGAATCGCCTGATGCGCGCCGCCATCCGTTTCGCCGCGCTCGCGATCTCGGTCGTGGTGTTGTGGGTCGGTCTCACCATGTTCGAAGTCTGGCGAGTGGGTCGTACGTCGTCGTTCGAGAAGGCTGATGCGATCGTCGTCATGGGCGCTGCCCAGTACGACGGGCGACCCTCGCCGCAGCTGGCGGCGCGACTCGACCACGCACTTCAGTTGTGGAACGACGGCGCCGCACCCGTCATCGTCGTCACGGGCGGCAACCAACCGGGTGACAGGTTCACCGAGGCCGATGCATCGCGCGACTATCTGGTCGAGCGGGGAGTACCCACCACAGCGATCGTCGCCGAGGCAACATCGCATTCGACGTGGGAGGCAATGTCGAATCTGCGGCGGATCGCCGACGACGGCAACCTGCCGATCGACGACATCGTCGTGGTCACCGACCCCTTCCACTCGTTGCGGTCGCGTCTCATCGCCGACGAAGCAGGCTTCGATGCGACCACCTCGTCCACCCGTACCGGGCCGATCCGCGGCGCGAAAAACTTCGAGAAGCACCTGAAAGAGGCGCTCGGTGTCGCGCTCGGCCGGATCATCGGTTTCGAGCGACTGTGGAAGGTGACGGGTTAGCCCTGTAAAATCATTGCCACTCCATGGGGAGTGGTGTAACTGGCAACACAGCAGATTCTGGTTCTGTTATTCAGGGTTCGATTCCTTGCTCCCCAGCCAACATGTC
>CAYFNP010000393.1:0-1597 GCA_964344425.1 uncultured Bifidobacterium sp.
GCGCGACACTCCGCGCACTCGTCGACTTGGTTGCCAGCCTGTCCGACGAGCCCCTGGGGCTCGTCGGACAGGCTGGCAACCAAGTCGACGAGTGCGCGGAGTGTCGCGCCGGCCGACGAGAGTGCCTCGCGCGGTTCGATGCTGCCGTCGGTCTCGATGTCGAGAACGAGACGCTCGTAGTTGGTCGACTGCTCGACGCGCGTCGGCTCGATTTCGAACATCACGCGACGAACTGGCGAGAAAATGGCATCGATCGGAATGACGCCGATGACGCGGTTCTCGGATTCGCGATCGCTCGACATGTAGCCACGGCCGCGCTCGACGGTGAGGTCGATGGCCAGGTGACCCTTGCCGTTCAACGAAGCGATCTTGACCTGCGGGTTGAGGATCTCGATACCTGCGGGCAGCTGAATGTCGGCTGCAGTGATGTCGGCCGGACCCTTCTTGTCGAGACGCAGAACCACGGGCTCGTCGCTCTCGGACACGATGACGATGTCCTTCAGGTTGAGGATGATCTCGGTGACGTCCTCGGCGATGCCTTCGATGGTGTCGAACTCGTGGAGGGCTGCATCGAAGCGGACGGTGGTGATTGCCGCACCGGGAATCGACGAGAGCAGCGTGCGACGCAGCGAGTTGCCGATGGTGTGGCCGAAGCCGGGCTCGAGGGGACCGACCGCAAAACGCTGACGGTTGTTCTCGGCCTCTCCGATTGCCTCGATTGTGGGGCGTTGGATGACGAGCATTGTGCTCTCCTTCGGATTCTCGGGGGATTACTTCGAGTACAACTCGACGATGAGTTGTTCGCGGACGGGAACGTCGATGTGGTCGCGCTGCGGAAGGTCACGAACCGTGACTTCCTTGCCGCCGTCACCGGTTTCGAGCCAGCCGACAACCGAACGATCGAGAACGTCGATGTTGTGCTGGATGACGATCATGTTGCGTGCCTTCGGGCTGAGAGTGATCTTCATGCCCTTCTTCACCGTGAACGACGGGATGTTGACGCGCTTGCCGTTGACGAGAACCAAGCCATGGCTGACGAACTGGCGCGCCTGCGGACGGGTGCTGGCCCAGCCCGCGCGGTAGACGACGTTGTCGAGGCGCTGTTCGAGGAGACGCAACAGGTTTTCACCGGTCGGACCGGCGAGACGGTTGGCTTCTTCGTAGGTCTTGCGGAACTGACGCTCGAGGACGCCGTAGATGTACTTGGCCTTCTGCTTTTCCTGCAGCTGGGCGAGGTACTCACTGCCGGCATTGCGGCGACGGGTACGACCGTGGTGGCCGGGAGGGAACGGACGGCGCTCGAGCGCCTTCGAACCCTTTTCGTTCTCGAAAATGTTGACGTTGAGGCGACGCGAAATGCGCACCTTGGGGCCGGTGTAACGAGCCATGGGTTACGCCCTCCGACGCTTGGGCTGACGGCAACCGTTGTGCGGCACCGGGGTGACGTCCTTGATACCCGACACTTCGATGCCGGTGTTCTGGATCGAACGCAGGGCGGTGTCGCGACCCGAACCGGGACCCTTCACGTGTACTTCGGCGCGACGAAGACCGTGCTCCATGGCGGCGCGGGCTGCCTTCTCGGCGGCCATCTGCGCGG
>CAYFNP010000394.1:0-1575 GCA_964344425.1 uncultured Bifidobacterium sp.
GCATGCGACGACTTCCGAGGAGATGTTGGCGAAGGCCCTTCTCGACCCGGCGGACGTCGAGGCGGATCTGGTGGTGGTGATCGGTCCGCCGGACACGCTTCCGACGTCGCTCGTCTGGGAGCTTGCCTACAGCGAGATCGTGTTCCTTGACATCCCGTGGACGGAGGTGAGCGCCGAGCACATCCAGATGGCGGTCGACGATTTCCGTCGCCGCAACCGTCGTTTCGGGGGCATCGACGCATGAACCAATATCGCGACGACGCCGTCGTCCTGCGAACGTACAAGCTCGGCGAATCCGACCGCATCGCCGTATTGCTGACCGAGAACCACGGCAAGGTCAGGGTCGTTGCGAAGGGTGTCCGCAAAACCAGGTCTCGCTTGGGGTCGCGTCTCGAACCGATGAGTCGGGTCTCCGTGTTGCTTCACAAGGGGCGTGAACTTGACGTCGTGTCGCAGGTCGAGTCGATCGACACTGCGTCGGTCCTGCGCGGCAGCCTCGACAAAATGACCCAGGGTTTGGCGATGCTCGAAGCGGTCGATCAGATGACGGTCGACCGCGAACCCGTACCCCACATTCACAGGATGCTCACCGGCGCGCTCGAAACTCTTGCGCGCGATGGTTCTGCGTTGGTGGTCGCTGCGTTCTACTTGAAACTTCTCGCGGCCGAGGGACTTGCCCCCGTCCTCGACCGATGTGTCGGCTGCGACGAAGACGGCGAAATTGTTTCGTTCAGCGTCGTCGACGGTGGCGTGCAATGTCGGTCATGCCGCACCGGCACCGCTTTGTCCTCCGGCGCGCTCGACCTGATGCGGCGAATCCTCGGCGGTCGCCTTGCCGAAGCATTGAGTGAGCCCGAGTCGCCGGTCACGCGGGAGGTCACGCATTTGGCCACCGTCGCCGTCGAGGTTCAATGCGACCGGCGTCTGAAATCGGTGGGGATGTTCGAACGCCACGACTAACCTTCGACCCGCTTATGCCTGCATCAGACCTCGAACAAATCGTCAACCTCGCCAAGCGCCGTGGCTTCGTGTATCCGAGCGCCGAGATCTACGGCGGTTTCCGTTCGTCCTACGACTATGGCCCACTGGGTTCGCTGATGTTGCGCAACGTGAAAGACGCGTGGGTTCGCACCATGGTGCAGATGCGCGACGACGTGCTTCTGATCGACGCGGCGATCCTCGGTCCGCCCCAGATGTACGAGGCAAGCGGTCACTTGGCCAATTTCAGCGACCCACTGGTCGATTGCACGGTGTGCAAGCGTCGCTTCCGCGAAGACCATCTCGAAACGCGCGACTGTCCACAAGCGAAGAAGGGCTGCGACTTCACCTCGGCGCGCGCCTTCAACCTGATGTTCAAAACCTATGCAGGCCCGATCGAGGGCGCGGGTGCCGAGGTGTACATGCGGCCCGAAACAGCGCAGGGAATGTTCGTCAACTTCTCGAACGTGTTGCAGACCAGTCGCAAGAAGCCACCGTTCGGCATCGCCCAGGTGGGAAAGAGCTTCCGCAACGAGATCACCCCCGGCAACTTCATCTTCCGCACCCGCGAGTTCGAGCAGATGGAGCTCGAGTTCT
>CAYFNP010000395.1:0-1574 GCA_964344425.1 uncultured Bifidobacterium sp.
AGTGGATGATGTTGAACATCTGCGTGAGCTTCAACAGGTCCTGGAAGTTCTGGCGCGTGCCGGCGTGGCGGGTGCCGTCGAGTTCGACGAAGTTCGGCGGGCTCGCCACCGACCCGAAGGCCATCCAGTTGCCGCCGATGCGCAGCGAGTGCTCGGGGTTGCGCGCGTGGAGCGTGAACTCACTCGGCGCGGTCTTGATCGTCTCGGTCACGAATTCGGGATCGAAGCGCACGCGCGCGTCGGTGATCTTCACGCCGTCCTTCGGGAAGAGCGCCCGGGCGTCGGGTTCGAGGAAGTCGATGCCGTGGTCTTGGAGCACCTTGAGCGAGGCGAGGTGGATCGCTTCGACTTCGTCCTCGGACAGCACCTTCGTCGGCCCGTAGGTCATCCGTGGCTGGGCGAACGGCTTCTGTTCCGGCAACTTGGAACGTCCTGCGGCCCCCTGGCGATCGCGTCCGCGGCGGCGCCCGCCCGTCGTCTCTGTCTCTGTCACGTGTCCCCTCGAGTGGTCAACCCCTGCTCGGGGCACAACGTCTTAGAGGCTAGTTGCCGCGCGCGAATTCGGTCATGTCGATGACCCGTGAAACGGGCGTGCTGTGACTATTGCCCGCGACGGCGGCGGATCTCGGCGGAGATCGCCGGGACCACCTTGTGCAGGTCGCCGATGACCGCGTAACCGGCCTTGGTCACGATGTTGGCTTCCTTGTCGGTGTTGATGGCGAGAATGTTTTTCGACGCCATGGCGCCAACCCAGTGCTGGATCGCACCCGAGATGCCACACGCGATGTAGATGTCGGGCGCGATTCGGGTGCCCGTCTGGCCGACCTGGTCGGTGTGGTTGCGCCAGCCGTTGTTGGTGACCGCGCGCGAACACCCGACGACGCCGCCGAGCAATGCGGCGAGTTCCTCGAGCGGGGCGAACGCTTCGGCGGAACCGACGCCACGACCACCCGAGACGACGACGGGCGAGGTGGCGAGCGTGACGCCCGCGACGCGCTCCACGCGATCGGCGACGAAGGAGTGCAACACGGAGTCATCGAGTGCGACGTCGTGCACCTGCGTCGTTCCCGCAACGGGCGACTCTGATGGCTCGACCACGTGATTGGCGAGCGTGACGAGCTTGACGGGTGCGTCCACTGCGGCGCGCTCCATCAGCGATCCACCCCAGCGCGTGCGCAACACGTTGAGTGCGCCAGAGCCGGTGAAGTTCTCGTCGAACTCGGTGCAGTTCATCGCGGCGGGGAGGTCGAGGCGGGCCGCTGCCTGCGCGACGATCTCGTGACCGCGCTCGGTGCCGGTGCCGATGACGACCTGCGGGTTCGTCGAACGGATCACCTGCGCGAGGCTCTCGCCCCACGCTTCGGGTCCGAAGTCGACGAGTGCGGCGTGGTGCACCTGGTGCGTGACGCTCGCGCCGTGCGCCGCTGCGACGGCGCTCAACGCATCAGCGTTCGCACCGATCGTGACGGCCTCGAGCTGCGTGCCCATCTGCTTGGCGAGTGCGCGACCTGCGGTGAGGACTCCGAGCGATGCGCTCGTGAGCGACCCGCGGTCGTGTTCGATGACGGCAAGGA
>CAYFNP010000396.1:0-1557 GCA_964344425.1 uncultured Bifidobacterium sp.
TGCGCGGCGGCGACGGTCGTGAAGTCGCCTTCACTCTCGCCGTGACCGCGGAAGTCGAAGATCAGACATCCATAGCCGGCTTCTCGGAGCCACGGGACGACATCTTCGAACTCATGTCGGTTCATCGAGAACCCATGGAAGCAGACCACCATTGGCGCGCCCGGCTTCGGTGGGGCCAAAAGCCATCCGTGGAGGAGGGGGCCGCCGGGTGAAGCGAACGTGACGACTTCAACGTCCGCAGGATCGATACGCGGCTTCCACCCGTGCGGGCGGCTCGACCGGTTTGGGCGCACGATTCGCCACGCGGTGACCGCGGAGATCGCTCCGACACCGAGGGCGGCGATGGTCCCGGCGCCGGCCACCGCACCGATGAGACCGGGCGTCAGGGCCGGTCGGTTTTGTACGAAGGTCGCCATCGCAGCATTCTAACGTGTTCAAGAATCCGATCCTCGAGGGTGAAGACGCGTGTGCTGCCTACTCTGAACCGTCTGTTGCTCCTACGCGGTACCTTCGATTATGTCCGGCGCCGTTGGAATGGTGGCGATGCTGCCCAACAACGGGCGATGATTCCGCATGATGACCAATCGGTTTGATGTTCGACGCGAGTTGCCGTCGATGGATCGGGTGCTGCGCCATCCGGATGTCGCTGCGCTCGTCGGTACGTTCTCGCTGGCGGTCATCACCCGGCTCGCTCGACGTGCGCTTGCCGATGTCCGACGTCACGCGACTGCCGTCGGCGAGGCGGGAGGTGACGAGGGCGCGCGCCGGAACCGGTTCCTCGGCGAAGTCGTGACGGCCACGTTGTCCCACGCCGAGGCTGTCGGCTCGGGTGGCCCGCGGCGCGTCATCAACGCGACCGGAGTGGTCTTGCACACGAACCTTGGCCGGGCACCGTTGGCAGTCGACGCGGCTGAGGCGGTGGCACAGATTGCTCGGGGTTTCGCGGACATCGAACTTGACTTGAATTCGGGTGAACGTGGTTCGCGACACGCACACCTTTCGCATCCGCTGCTCGACGCGCTTGAGGTGTCGCACCCCTCGCTCGATGTCTCCGGGCTGGATGCGGTCGTGGTGAACAACTGTGCAGGCGCGATCTTGCTGGTCTTGGCCGAGTTGGCGCACGGGCGCGAAGTAATCGTGTCTCGCGGACACCTCGTGGAAATCGGGGGTGGGTTCCGTGTTCCCGACGTCATGCGCCAGAGTGGCGCCAGGCTTGTTGAGGTCGGAACGACAAACCGCACCCGACTCACGGACTACGCTGATGCGATTACCAGCGAGACGGCTGCAATTTTGTCGGTCCACCCAAGCAACTTTCGGATCGTGGGGTTTTCGGAGTCCGTGACGATGACGGAACTCGCTGCACTTGGTCGTGCACGAGGCGTTCCTGTCGTTGACGACATTGGCAGTGGATGCCTCCTCGACACGTCGGCGTTCGGGATCGTTGGCCCGATGCGTGAGCCCCGGCCCACAGAGAGCCTTGCGGCGGGTGCGTCGGTTGTCACATTCTCTGGCGATAAGCTTTTGGGTGGGCCTCAGGCGGGCATCATCGTTGGTCGC
>CAYFNP010000397.1:0-1552 GCA_964344425.1 uncultured Bifidobacterium sp.
TCTCGACGAACGTCGGCAGCGCGTCGGGAACGACGACCTTGACGGCGTTCGAATCATCGCCGGAACAGCCGAGCGCGGCTGCCGGGGCCAGCACACAGAGTGCCAACACCGACAGCCGCGCCATGCGACTGACCTTATGGGTTCGGATCAACGGATGCCGTAGCGGCGTCCGTCCCACACCACCCAGATGCTGGTCGGGTTGATCGACGCACCGAGGCCGAGGGACTCTTCCTCGTCCCAGTCGGACCAACCGGCGCTCCACCAGCACTTCGGCCGCCACCTGCTGCGGCACTTGAAGTTGATCTCCCATTCCTGGGTCTCGAGGTAGACCGAACCGTACGCGTTGAACGACACGTACGGCGACCAGCTGTAGAGACGCAGGGACGCGGTGACGTTGGCCGCGAAGCGCAACCGAACGAGACCAAGGTCGAGCGTGCCCGACTCCCAGTAGAAGCCCGAGTTGACGGTGAAGTCGAAGCTGCCGTTCGCGTTGATGTTGCCCGCGAACCAGAACCCGATACCGGCCGTGGCGAAGTAGCCCGACACGTTGAAGTACGTGCCACCGCGGTAACGCTGGCCGTTCGAGTAGGCAACGTTGCCCATCTTCAGGGTTGCCCCGGCGTTCATGAAGCCGAGCGCCACGGTGACGCCGATGGTGGCGTCGAACGTGCCGTCGGAGTTGATCGCGATCGAGCCGCTGCCCGTGATACCGGGCACCGAAAGGGTGACGGCCGCAGCCATGCCTTCCTTGCCGGGCTCGTTCGTGATCGAGAACGCACCGTTGGCTGCGACACCCGCCGCCGACAACGAGGCACTGCCCGCCATCGTGAAGCGGAACGCACTGTTGATGCGCGAGAAGTTGCCGCTGAATGCGACGTCGACTGCATTCAACACCCGGATCGTGGTCGCGAGGTTGAAGGTCCAGTTCGCACCCGACTTGCTGCCGGACACCGTGACGGCGGCGCTGAAGCCGACGAGGCTGAGGTTGCCGCTACCGGTGAACGAGAAGTTGCCGTCGGTACCGAAGTCACCGGCGATGCTGAGGTTGCCGCCGATGTTGCCCGAACCGATGGCGAACGACGCGCTGAACTGCGCGTAGCTGACGCCGCTCGCGCGACCGACCACCACAGAACCGCTGGCGGCGAAGCCACCAAGGTTGATGCTGATGTTGTCGGCTGCGACACGGAAGTCGCCGGCTGCCGCAGCGACCGACTGTCCCTGACGGTTGGTGACGTTGATTCCGGCCTTCGGCGAGTACACCACCTGTCCGGAGAGCTGCGCGCTGAAGACGCCGCTCACACTGATCGTGCCGGTGATGTTGACCTGGTTCTCGTTGACGACACCGGTGACACGACCAAAGTCGTATCCGGCAACCGAACCCGTCGCGTCGAACGACAACGTCGGGAACTGGCCCGCGGTGTAGTCGACCGTGAACGTGCCGTCGATGCGCACGATGCTTGCGACGCTTCGCGTGGCTCGGATCGTCGCCTTGACGGTCTGCAACTTGAAGTTCGACATCGTCATCGCGAAGTCGACCTGCGTGACGTCACCG
>CAYFNP010000398.1:0-1548 GCA_964344425.1 uncultured Bifidobacterium sp.
CCGTGACCTCGCGTGACAGGACACGTCCGTCGACGCAATCGGTGCATGGGTCGAGGTTCGCGTCGACGGACGTGTCCTGTCACGCGAGGTCACGGTGGGTGGTGGACACGCCAGTGGCGAACTCGGCTGGGTTCACTTCGGTCTCGGGAAGGCGTCGTCGGCCGAGGTGCGCGTGCAGTTCCCGGGCGACGAACCGGGACCGTGGAGTCGGGTCGACGCCGACGGTTTCTACGTGATCGACCGCGCGACGGGGTCGCCGGTGCGTTCCGAAATCAGCGCGAACCCGTAGGCATCGTGCCCGCGATGATCATCGCGAGTACGTCGTCCTTGGTGACGTTGTTCTTGTCGACCGTGCCGACGAGGCGACCCTGCAGCATCACGCTGATGCGATCGGCCAGGTCGAACACGTCGTGGATGTCGTGGCTGATCAGGAAGATGCCGATGCCCTCGGACTTCAACTGTTCGATGAGATCGCGAACCTGGGCGGTCTCGGCCGGGCCGAGCGCGGCCGTCGGTTCGTCCATGATGAGGATCTTCGCGTTGAAGTGCACGGCGCGAGCGATTGCGACCGATTGACGCTGGCCGCCCGACAACGACCTGACGGCGGTCTTCAGGTTCTTGAAGCGCGGGTTCAGCCGCTTGAGCACGTCGCGCGTGGCCGATGCCATTGCGGAGTCGTCGATTGCGCCGGACTTCGTCAGCAGTTCACGACCAAGGAACAGGTTGCCCGCCGCGTCGATGTTGTCGGCGAGCGCGAGCTTTTGGTAGATGACCTCGATGCCGTGCTCGCGTGCGTCGCGCGGATTTGCGATGACGACCGGTTCTCCGTTGATCAGGATCTGGCCCGAATCGGCGGGGTGTGCACCGGCGAGCGTGTGCATGAGTGTCGACTTGCCGGCGCCGTTGCCGCCGACAAGTGCGACGACCTCGCCGGCATTCAGTGTGACGGTGACACCGTCGACGGCGTGGATGCCGCCGAACGACACGCGGATGTCGCGCATCTCGACGAGGGGCGTGGTTTGGATGGTCTGTGTGCTCATCGTGGTGTACCCCTTTACTGTCTGCCCGTTTGAATGACCAATGCCGCGAGCACCAGGCCGATGGCGAGCGCGATGCCCACCACGCGGCGCCGGCCGACGCGCAATGCCGCGTCGATACCCACCGCCGAGACGAGCACGATGCCAACGACGATGTCCTGCGACGGCGAGTCGATGCGCAACAGCACCATTCCCGAACGCAGCGACTGCATGATGACCGCACCGAGTACCGCACCGACGATCGTGCCGATGCCGCCCGCGAATGAAGTGCCTCCGATGACGGCGGCCGAAATGACGTCGAGTTCGTTCTGGACACCGAGGTTCGTGACCGCTGCGTCGAGGCGCGCGGTCTGGATCGCGGCGCTGATTGCGCAGAGGATGCCCATGAGAACGAAGGTCATCATGATCGTTCGACGGGTGTTGATGCCGCCAAGCTCCGCCGCCTCGGGGTTGCCGCCGAATGCATACACGTAGCGGCCGAAGCGACGGCGGCGTGCAAGGTAGGTCATGG
>CAYFNP010000399.1:0-1544 GCA_964344425.1 uncultured Bifidobacterium sp.
CGTTACGAGGACATCCACGACGTGTTGCGCCGCACCGACGTCTTCATGCGAGGTGCAAGCGAGTCGACGCCTTCGTCGGGCGCGTCGTCGCTGGTGAAGGAGATCTATGCCACGAAGGGCTGGCCGCGGGCGAGCATGCTCGGCAGCAACCCACCGGCGCACAAGAAGTACCGCGACATCGCCGATCCGTTCTTCACGCCGGCCGGATCGGAAAAGCGTCGCGGACTGATCACGCGACTCGTCGACGAGTTGATCGACGACTTCGCCGCCGATGGTGAGTGTGAGTTCGTCTCGGCGTTCGCAATGCCGCTGCCCGTGCGCGTCATCACGATCATGATGGGCTTCAAGCTGGAGGACATTCCGCTGCTGAAGAAGTACTCCGAGGCGTGGGTGCTTCCATTTCGTGGCGGTCTCACCCGCGAGGAAGAGATCTACGCCGGCGAGACCGGTGCCGAGTTCCAGCACTTCATCTTCCGCACGATGCAAGAGAAGAAGGCGAACCCCGACGATTCGGTGATTTCGTACTTCGTCAACGAGGCCCGCTTCGACGGCCAGCGTCCGCTCGAGGACCACGAGATCATCAACATGGTCGACCATCTCTACATCGGTGGCAACGAAACCACGACGTTCGCGCTCACCTCGACGATGTGGCTGCTGCTCAGTCATCCCGAGTCGTACCGCGCGGTGCTTGCCGACCCGTCGAAGGTGAAGAACCTCGTCGAAGAGGGTCTGCGCTGCGAGTCACCGACGATGGGCATGGTGCGCAACGCGATCATCGACACCGAGGTCGGCGGGGTACCGATTCCGAAGGGGTCGAACCTGCACCTTCGATATGCAGCCGGCAACCGCGACGAGCGGATGTTCGCCTGCCCTGCCGAATTCGACCTGGACCGCAAGAACTCGGCCCGCCACATGGCGTTCTCGCTGGGTGAGACGCACTGCACCGGCGCCGGACTGTCGCGCCTCGAGCAGAACATCGCCTTCGAGGTTCTCGTCAAGCGCCTACCGAACCTGCGTTTCACCCCCGGCAAGAACGATTTCGCCCACCACCCGAACGTCACACTGCGTGCCATGAAAGAATTGCACCTGTCGTGGGACCCCAGTTGATCGGAGACAACACATGAGTGCAGCAACGATGGAGTTCAACTACCCACCGCAAGCCGAGGCATACCGCGAGAAGGTGCGCGCATTCCTCGCCGAGAACCTGCCGGCCGGCTGGAAGGGCATCGGCGCCCTGTCGCGCGACGAGGCATTCGAGTTCACCAGCCAGTGGCGCAAGACGCTGTACACGAACGGCTTCCTCGCCGTGCAGTGGCCCAAGGAATACGGCGGCCAGGGGCTGTCGTCGCTCGAAATGGTCGTGCTCACGGAAGAGTTCTTCAAGGCCGGCGTTCCGACCGGTGGCCACAACGACGGTTTCGGCATTGCGATGCTGGGCAACACGTTGCTCGCGGTCGGCACCGAAGAGCAGCGACGTCACTACCTGCCCCGCATCCTCTCGGGTGAAGACCTGTGGTGCCAGGGCTACTCCGAACCCGCCGCCG
>CAYFNP010000400.1:0-1531 GCA_964344425.1 uncultured Bifidobacterium sp.
CTCATCGCGATGAACAACGCCAAGGGCATCGACCCGCGTCAGTTCACCGCGATGACCCGCCTCGACCACAACCGCGCGGTCACGCAGCTCGCACAGAAGGTCGGCAAGCCGGTCACCTCGGTGAAGAAGATGACCATCTGGGGCAACCACTCGACGACGCAGTACCCCGACCTCTTCCATTGCGAGGTCGACGGCAAGAACGCCGCTGCGCTGGTGAACGACCAGAAGTGGCTCGACGAGACGTTCATCCCCACCGTCGCCAAGCGCGGTGCGGCCATCATCAAGGCCCGCGGCCTTTCGTCGGCGGCATCGGCGGCCAACGCAGCAATCGACCACGTGCGTTCGTGGGTCAAGGGCACTGCCGAAGGCGACTGGGTGTCGATGGCTGTGCCGTCCGACGGTTCCTACGGCGTTCCCGAGGGCCTCATCTCGTCGTTCCCCTGCGTGTGCAAGAACGGCAAGTACGAGATCGTTCAGGGTCTCGACATCGACGCCTACAGCCGCGGCAAGATCGATGCGTCGGTGGCAGAACTCGCCGAAGAGCGCGACGCGGTCAAGCAGCTCGGTTTGATCTGATCGGTCCTGATTCAATCGAAAAGCCCCGGGGTTCTCCCGGGGCTTTTCCCTTTTTCAGGACGAGTAATCGGTACGGTCGGCGACCGCGGAGAAGATCGGGTCGAGACCGGCGAAGACCGCCTGGCATTCCAGCAACAGGGGAGCGTTGCCCGACAAACGAATGCAACCGGTGATGAACGCGTCTTCCGCTGTCATCTCACCGGTTGCCACGTCGACGGCGCTGAACCATTCCTGCTCGAGCCGCACGTCCTCGGGGTCGGCCGGCCCCGCGCCGAATTCGACGCGGCCGTTGCCGGCCTGCAGGTGGTAGGTGACCGTTCCTTCGGGAGCCTCGAGGATGACCTGTGTGATGCCGATGGTGTGCTGCGTGCCGAGACTCTGCAACGCGGCATCGGCGGCCACCCTGCGGGAGATTTCGTCGATCCAGTCGAGGCTGAGATAGCGCATCGTCGTCAGTGCTGTTTCAACTCGCGCCGGTGCTTCACGAATTCCAGCACGACGGGCAGCACCGACAGCAGCACGATCACGATGCTGGCGATCTCGATGTTGTTCTTCACGGCATCGATCTCGCCGAGGAAGTAGCCGATCGTGGTCACACCGGCACCCCAGACGAGGCCACCGGCGACGTTGTAGGTGACGAACGTGCGGTAACGCATCTCGCCGACTCCTGCGACGATCGGAGCGAACGTGCGCACGATGGGGACGAAACGTGCGAGCACGATCGTCTTCGGTCCGTGCTTTTCGAGAAAGGCATGCGCCTTCACCACGTTGGCCGGGTTGAAGACCCGCGACTTCGGCTTGTCGAAGAGTGCGGGCCCGACGCGCTGTCCGAACCAGTAGCCGACCTGATCACCCGCGATCGCGCAGAGCACGGTGACGAGAGCGACCCACGGGAGGGGCGGCATCACATGTCCACCGGCGCTGGACGCGAGGAAACCCGCGATGAAGAGCAGCG
>CAYFNP010000401.1:0-1523 GCA_964344425.1 uncultured Bifidobacterium sp.
CGACCGCCGCCGCACTGGCCCACTTCGCCGAGGCAAACCAATGACACAACAACCAACGACAGCAATGCAGATCTTCGGCGAACTGCGCCAAATGGCCTGGGTGGTGCCGAAGGGAAGCTTCGACAAGCACCTCGATCACTGGATCAACTCACTCGGTGTCGGCCCGTGGATCGTCGTCGAACGCCCACCCGTCATCAACGTCGAACACCGCGGCAAGGCGAGCGCACTCGACTTCTCGTTCGCCATCGCACACATGGGCGCGATCCAGGTCGAGATCATCGAACAGCACTGCGATTCACCCACCACCTACAACGAGTTCATGACCGCGACAAATGGCGAGGGCGGTCTGCACCACATCGCCTTCTGGCCCGACGACATCGAAGCCGCGCACGAACAAGTCACCACACAGTTGGGCTGGACCCTCGTCACCAAGGCACAGATCGGCGAGAACGCGAAGTTCCGCTACTACGACACACCAACACCACTTGCCGGAATGCCGAGTGCGCCGGTGATGGAACTCGCCCAGGTCGCCGGCGCCAGCCGCGACTATTTTCTGAACGACATGGCCGCCCTCAGCCGCACCTTTGACCCCCGCACCAGCGACGGCATCCTCCGCCGCGGCATGAGCAGGTAGCGATCATGCAGCCCATCGACTATTCCCACGCCACCGGCTACTGGCCCGACGGCTGGGCCGGCAACGAGGTCGAGTTCGCGTTCAACCCGCCGCCGCAAACCAAGAAGGTGCGCGTGATCTTCGAAAAGACGGGCCACATCGAGAACCTGCTCGTCTTCGTCACGGTGAACGACTGCACCATGCGCCGCCAGATGATGGCCAGTGAACTTTTCTTCGTCGACGTTCCCCTCGCCGACCCCCACCGCGAATGTCGGGTGAAAGTGGTGTCCGAGGGGGCCTTCGTGCCCAAGGAACAAGGCATCAACGACGACACCCGCACCCTCAGCTACCTGCTGCGCGGGGTCGAGGCCCGCTTCGCGGACGACTAGGCCCCCCCGAGAAGCCCGGGGGTAGGCTGACGCCCCTACCAACAAGTAACCGCACCTTTTATCCCCTGGGGGTTCACCGTGACCACGGCAGTAATCGTTGATGCCATCCGTACGCCGCTCGGCAAGCGCAACGGCAAGTTGAAGGACTGGCATCCCGTCGATCTTGCATCCGAAGTTCTGAAGGCTCTCGTCGACCGCACCGGCATCGACCCCGCCATCGTCGAAGACGTGGTGATGGGCTGCGTCATGCAGGTGGGCGAGCAGGGCGTGAACATCGCCCGCAACGCCGTTCTCGCGGCCGGCTGGCCCGAGTCGGTGCCCGGCACCACCGTCGACCGCCAGTGCGGTTCGTCGCAGCAGGCCGCGCACTTCGCCGCGCAGGCAGTGCTGTCCGGTGCGCACGACGTCATCGTCGCCGCCGGCGTCGAAGTGATGACCCGCGTTCCGATGGGTTCGTCGATGGCCGAGGGCAAGTTCGGCTTCCCGTTCGGCCCGAAGGTCGGCGCCCGCTACGAGCCCCA
>CAYFNP010000402.1:0-1523 GCA_964344425.1 uncultured Bifidobacterium sp.
TCTCACTCGGCTCGCGCCAGTTGTTGTTTGGTCCCGCGTCGGTGGCGTCCTTCGAACAAATGAACGTACGGTCCTCGACACGCGCCACGTCGCCCGGGTCGGAGTGCGCCCAGTAGCTGTTCGGTCGCTTCGCTTCGTCGAGTTTGGTGAACGTTCCTGCGTCGACCAGCAATTGGCAGAGGCGGTCGTACTCTTCGGCGGAGCCGTCACACCAGTAGATGTCCGTGGGCTGGAGAATGTCTGCCCAGTCGGCGACCCATTGCTGCAACTTGGCGTTCTTCGTGGTGGCGCTCACGCGTGCTCCTTGTGGGGGGTTACAGGAGAAACGATAAACGCTGGAGGTCGCTCGGGTGAACCCAAGACGAACGGAGTCGGCTCAGTGGCCGGGGGTGCCCATGTCGGTCTCGGACCCGAGGCTGAGCGCGGTCGCTCGGCCGTCGGCGTCGAGACGGAACACCACACGCTGGCCCTGTCGCAGCATGCGGAAAACCGAGCCGTCGAGAGCATTCGGCGCAAGGTTGTACTCGCGCAAGTCTGTGTCGCTGATCACAACGCCGTCACCCGAACCCGGGTCGTACGCCTTGACGATTCCTTGCATGGTGACGCGTCGCGGTGCGGCCTACCGGCCGGCCTTGACGACCTTGCCGGACTTGATGCAGCCCGTGCACGCGTACACGCGCTTCGGTGCACCGCCGACGATGGCGCGGATGCGCTGGATGTTCGGGTTCCAACGGCGCTTGGTGCGCACGTGCGAGTGCGACACCGACATGCCCCACGAGGGACTCTTTCCGCAGACCTGACACTTCGCCGACATGGGAAACGAGCCTAACAGCGGCAGGTTTGGGTCCCAACTGCACCGCGACACCACTTTTTACCTACCATCACCCCCGTGCCAGGACTCGATCGGCTGTCGGCCGGACACGTGCGCGCGACCGTCGTCACCTTCCGCGACGCTGTCCGCAGGCACCAGACCGCGATCAACCGGCTGAACGTCTACCCGGTGCCCGACGGCGACACCGGAACCAACATGGCCCGAACGCTCGACGCGGTGGTGGCTGAAATCGACAAACGTTGTCCGGGCAACGAAGTCGACCTCGGGGTGCTGTGCGGGGCGATCAGTCACGGTTCGTTGATGGGCGCTCGTGGCAACAGCGGTGTCATTCTTTCCCAGGTGTTGCGCGGAATCGCGGCGAGCATCTCGGCGAACTGCGTGGCGACCGGGTCGGTGGGTGCTGCAGACCTTGCCGCCGGCTTCGAGGCTGCCGCAAAGGCGGCATACGAGGCGGTGCTCAAACCGATCGAGGGCACCATCCTCACCGTCGTTCGCGAATCGGCCGCTGCATCAACTGCTGCGTCCGGCACCGATGATCTCGAGGCGATGCTCCGCGCGACGCGTGACGCCGGTCGTGCCTCGCTTGCACGTACGCCCGATTTGTTGCCCGTTCTCAAGCAGGCTGGCGTTGTCGATGCCGGCGGGGCGGGTTTCCTTCTACTTCTCGACTCATTTCTGAACGTCGTGGCGG
>CAYFNP010000403.1:0-1521 GCA_964344425.1 uncultured Bifidobacterium sp.
AGAAGCGCCGCACCGAACTTCCAGCGGCGCCGGATGATGAGCAGGATCGCAATGCCCATGACGGCAAGCGCGATGTCCTCTTTCCACAGCATTGCGGCGAACAGCCACGCGAACGCGATGAGATTCCGGCGACGAACGTCGGGGCCGTTTCCCACCGGCCGTGTCGTGGCGTAGTGGTAGCCCATCATGAGGAAGGGGATCGCGAGCGTCTCGGGGTGCCAGGTCTCCCAAGCAAGGAACGACACGGTGGGCAGCAACAGCCACGCAACGCCGAGCATCGCGGCGAGGGTGTCGTTGCGCAGACGGTTGCGCGCGATCATCCACACGGGAACCGCACCGAGTGCAAGTGCGATGACCTGAATGACGTTCCACAGGTTCGGGCCGCCTCCGAGCCAGACAAGCGGAACGAGGAAGTAGTACATGAACATCGCGTGGTGGCCGAAGACCGGCAGGCCGCACACGGTGTTGAACCACTTGCCACGCGACAGCAGCCACAGCGACTGGTCATGGATGCCGAGGTCGAAGTCGAACGTGGCGTACGAATTGTGGCGGTCGACAACGAGGCGGCCGACGATCCAGGTCCACGACAGCACCGCCGCGGTGAGCACCGCGCCGGGAAGCAGGCGCAGGGTCTTCATTTGCCGTTGAGGGCGGCGACCACGGGCGCGAAGGAGTCGACGTCCTCGGCCCCGACGATGACGTAGCTGAAGCCCCACCGCTCGCGGCGGGCGACGAGGTCCTCGACGATCGCCGCCGGCGACCCGATCAGCGCAAAGGGGGTCTCGGCGACCATCGAGGGTTCGACGCCGATCATCTGTGCGATGCCGCTCATCGTGGCCTCGCGCTCGTCGGTGACCTTCACGAAGAACGAGCGGATGTTCATCTCGATGTCGGCAAGTCGGCCGCCGGCTGCTTCGTGAACGATCGCAACCTTCTCATCGACCGCCGCTGCGGTCATGGTGGAGATCGCCTCGGGTCCGACCACGCCGGCGGTCATGGTTCCGTTGATGCCGATGATGTCGGCCGCGTGTGCGGCGTACGTGAGAACCCGCTTGCCGCCACCGCCGATGAGGATCGGGGGACACGGCTGCTGCACCGACTTCGGCAGGCCGACATAGTCGGTGACGGTGTAGTGCTTGCCAGCGAACGAGAACTTCTCACCCGTCATCGCCTTCTTCACGATCTCGGTGCCTTCGATGAAGCGGTCGATGCGCACTCCGGGCGCGTCGTAGGGAATGCCGGACTGCTCGTAGTCGCTGATCATCCATCCGGCACCGAGACCGATCTCGAGGCGCCCTTCGGACAGCAGGTCGATCGTGGCGAGTTCCTTGGCGAGCACGACGGGGTGCTTGTAGTCGTTGTCCCACACCAAGGCGCCGACCCGCAGTTTCGTCGTCGCATCGGCGACCGCCTGCAGCGCGGGCACGGGGGCCAACTGGTCGGTGAAGTGGTCGGGCATCGTCAGGCAGTCGAACCCGTTCGCCTCGGTGCGCTTGGCGAGGTCGATCCATTCGGCCCTGT
>CAYFNP010000404.1:0-1517 GCA_964344425.1 uncultured Bifidobacterium sp.
GAAACCACCAGCGGCCAGGGAAACCGCTCTCTGACGAAAAGTCGTTGACTTGGTCCCGAGCAACTGCTTGGTCGTCATGAACAGCCGAACGACGGCGAAGGCAACACCAGCAGTGACGAAACGTTGGTTCGCGAAGACGCCGTTCGACAGGTCCGTGGTGAAGACGTTGAGAAGCAGAACGTACGGCAGGTACTGGCGCACGGCGGACTTCTTGGGAAGATTCCGCAGAACCCGCTCGAGCAGTGCTGCCTCGACGATGGTGAAGGCAATGATCCAGAAGGCCGCAGGGGCGAGCATGATTACGAAGAGCGCGCCGATCAGTGCGACGAACACGAGACGCGCGCGGCGCGGCATGAAATGCGCGAACGGCAAGACCGCAAGGATTGTGACGACTTGAGCCAGTGGAGTCACGACGTGCTCATCCGCCCGAACCGTCGGCCATCGCCGTCAGGACGCGGCGGTCGATCTTGCCGTTGGCGTTCGTCGGCATCGCTTCGAGCGCGACGAACTCGGCAGGCACCATGTATTTCGGAAGCGTTTCCTCGAGAAGCTTCGGGTCGATCGTGCGCTCCCCCGCCTCGCCGCTCAGGTGGAAGAGCACGAGCTTTGCGGCCGCACCGGTTCCGCCAACCACCACCGCGAGAGTTTTCAGACCGAACGCCGCTCGCGCCGCGGTTTCGATCTCGCCGAGTTCGATGCGGTAACCGCGGAACTTCACCTGCGAATCAACCCGACCTCGGAAGTACACACCTTCGTCGTCGATGCGGACCAGATCGCCGCTGCGGTAATACGTGACACCGTCGTGCGCAACGAACGGCGACGGGGCGTCGGTCGAGTAACCACCAAAGACCTGCGGACCGGCCAGCAGCAATTCACCCTCGTCGCCGACTGCGGTCGATGTCACGACGGCCCCCGACGCGTCGAGCATGGCCGTGACGTTCGCCCCGAAGGGGTGGCCGATCGAGGCATTGCCCTCGCTGCGACGTGAATCCGTCACGTCGGCCGCGGTGAAAGCGATGGTCGCCTCGGTCGGTCCGTAGAGATTCCACATGCGCGCCCCTGGCGCCAACCACCCACGGCACGCGGCAACCGTTTCCATCGGAAGTGCCTCGCCGCAGAAGAGCATCGAACGCAAGCCGGCGAAGCCGTCCTTGCGCGCGGAACCACCGAGTTGAGCACCGAGAATCGGGACGGAGAACCAGGCGTCGATCGCCTCGCGCGCCACGTACGCGCCGGGCATCATCAGGTCGATCTGCGTGGGGGCAACGAGCGTGCCCTGCATTCGGGTCGACACGAAGATGTCGTGCATCGACAGGTCGAAACTCAGGTCGAACAGCTGCGTGAAACGTGCTTCGCGCGGAATTCCGAGCAGGGCCTCGACCGCATCGACGTACGCGAGAAGGTTTCCGTAGGTGATGGGAACGCCCTTCGGTATCCCGGTCGACCCCGACGTGAACATCACGTACGCAATCGAGGACGTGTCGGCCGACTCTGCCGTCGGTGCCTTCGTCCACCCC
>CAYFNP010000405.1:0-1505 GCA_964344425.1 uncultured Bifidobacterium sp.
AGATCTCGGTGGGCGACAAGCTCGCCGGCCGCCACGGCAACAAGGGCGTCATCTCGAAGATCCTGCCCGTCGAAGACATGCCGTACCTCGAGGACGGCACGCCGGTCGACATCATCCTCAATCCGCTCGGCGTCCCGTCGCGCATGAACGTTGGTCAGGTTCTCGAAGCCCACCTCGGCTACTGCGCACGTTGGGGCTGGGTCGACCCGGCTTCGGGCAAGACCGTTGGCGACGCGATTCGCGGAACCGAAACGAAGACCCGTCCCAGCACACCTCCGGCACGTCACATCGCAACGCCCGTCTTCGACGGCGCGCACTGGGACGAAGAAGATGCTGCGGGCAAGCACCCGACGATCCAAAAGATCCTCGGCGGTCTGAACGCCGACGGCGTCGACGGCCAACGTCTCATCCAGCCGACGGGCAAGGCGTGGTTGCGCAACGGTCGCACCGGCGAGCGCTACGACAATCCCATCACGGTTGGCTACATGTACATCCTCAAGTTGTCGCACCTCGTCGACGACAAGATCCACGCACGTTCCACCGGTCCGTACTCGATGATCACCCAGCAGCCGCTCGGTGGCAAGGCGCAGTTCGGTGGCCAGCGCTTCGGTGAAATGGAAGTGTGGGCACTCGAGGCGTACGGCGCCGCGTACTGCCTGCAGGAACTTCTCACCATCAAGTCCGACGACGTGCTCGGTCGCGTCAAGGTGTACGAGGCCATCGTGAAGGGCGAGAACATTCCCGAGCCGGGAATCCCCGAGTCCTTCAAGGTGCTCATGAAAGAAATGCAGGCTCTGTGCCTCGACGTCGAGGTGCTGTCGTCCGACGGCTCCGAGATCGAGATGCAGGACATCGACGAAGACGTCTTCCGTGCAACCGAGGCGCTCGGCATCGACATCAGTCGCCCCGAGCGCGGTTCCGACGACGACGACCGCGACCGCCGCCGCGAGCGCGCATTCTGACCCAGGCCGAGATCCAGAGAAACGGAACACACATGCTCGACGTCAACATGTTCGACCAGCTGCGAATCGGTCTCGCGACCGCCGACCAGATCCGCCTGTGGTCAAAGGGCGAGGTGAAGAAGCCCGAGACGATCAACTACCGCACGCTGCGTCCGGAAAAGGACGGTCTGTTCTGCGAGAAGATCTTCGGACCCACCCGTGACTGGGAGTGCTACTGCGGCAAGTACAAGCGCGTGCGCTTCAAGGGCATCATCTGTGAGCGCTGCGGAGTCGAAGTCACGCGTTCGAAGGTGCGCCGCGAGCGCACCGGTCACATCGAGCTCGCCGCGCCGGTCGTTCACATTTGGTACCTGCGCGGAACCCGTAGCTGGCTTGCCTACCTGCTCGGCGGCATCGAGCCGCGCGAGGAGCTGAAGGCCAAGCAACTCGAGAAGGTCATCTACTTCGCTGCGAGCCTCGTCACCAAGGTCGACGAAGATGCGCGCCATGCGGCGCTGCCCGAACTCGAACAAGAGTTCCTCGGCACGCTCGATTCCATCAAGA
>CAYFNP010000406.1:0-1501 GCA_964344425.1 uncultured Bifidobacterium sp.
AGCATCGACAACGTGTTCGTGTGGTCGGTCATCCTGACGCACTACAGAGTGCCCGAGCAGTACCAGCATCGGGTGCTCTTTTGGGGCATCTTCGGCGCACTCGCGATGCGGCTCGGATTCATCATGGCGGGCGTCGCCGTCATCCACCGATTCGACTTCACGATGGTCATCTTCGGAGTCTTCCTGCTGTGGACGGGCGCGAAGTTGTTCAGGGGCGACGACGACTTCGACCCGGCCGACAGCAAGCCAATGAAGATCTTCCACCGGTTCGTACCGAGCGTCGACGTGCTCGATGGCCAGAAACTCTTCACGCGCCACCTCGGGCGCCGGGTTGCGACACCACTGTTCGCCGTTCTCGTGCTGATCGAGTTGACCGATCTCTTGTTCGCGGTCGATTCCGTGCCTGCCGTTCTGGCGATCAGTCACGAACAGTTCATTGCGTTCTCCTCGAACGCATTCGCGATTCTCGGCCTGCGCGCGCTGTACTTCGTGCTCTCCGACATCAGACACCGCTTCGCGTACTTGGAGCAGGGAATCGCCGTCATCCTCATTTTCGTCGGCGCGAAGATGGCGCTGTCGCTGTGGTGGCACGTTCCGACGTTCGTTTCCCTCGTGGTCATCGCCGCCGTCTTGGGCATCTCGATTCTTTGGTCGGTCGTACACACACGTCGACACGCGCACCCCAACTGACCCCACAAGGGTTCTCGGTGCACCATGTAGCGTTTTCCGAGTCCAAACGCACCGAGAACCCTCGAATAAACTCGGGACATGGCGATCTCGGGCGACGACATCGAAGCCCTTCGCCAAAGAGTCTCGGTTGTCGAGGTCGTGCAGTCGTACGTCGCGCTGCGCCGGGTCGGTCGCAACTGGGTCGGGCTGTGCCCGTTCCACGCTGAAAAGTCCGGCTCGTTCAACGTGCGCGAAGAAACGGGCCGTTACCGGTGCTTCGGTTGCGGTGCATCGGGTGACGTCTTTCGATTCGTGCAGGACATCGAACACGTCGACTTCGTCGGTGCCGTCGAATCGCTGGCCGGCAAGTACGGCTATCAACTCACCTACACCTCGGGAACCGAGTCGAAGGACCGTCAACGTCGCAAGAAGTTGATCGAGGCGATGGGTATCGCGGCCGACTGGTACCACGATCGTCTGTTGAACTCTCCCGATGCCCGTGTAGCGCGCGACTATCTGCGTTCGCGCGGTCTCGCGGGCGACACCGCGCGGCAGTTCAAGTTGGGTTGGGCTCCCGACGACTGGGACGCACTCGCACTCGCGCTGTCGAAAGACCACGACATTCCTCGCGACGTGCTGCGCGACACCGGTCTCGCCTTCGTCAACAAGCGCGGCAACCTGCAGGACGCATTCCGCGCGCGCGTCCTGTTTCCGATTCTTTCCGACACCGGCGATGTGCTCGCCTTCGGCGGGCGCATTCTGCCCGGCAGCACCGACCCCGCGAAGTACAAGAACTCACCCGAGACGCCGATCTACTCGAAGTCGCGAACGC